>NZ_CP020028.1:5207500-5472500 GCF_002240415.1 Paenibacillus kribbensis | reverse complement strand
GCGGATTAGCCCAAACCAGGGAGCTTGCTCCCTGGGGTTGTGGGACGTCTCACATGGAGTTACAAAGGAACCGGTTAGATGAAGAGGTCTGGAAAGGCCCGCCAGAGAAGGTAAAAGCCCTGTAGTTCAAAACCTGTTCCCTCCGAGACGGATCCCGAGTAGTGCGGGGCACGTGAAACCCCGTATGAATCCGGCAGGACCATCTGCCAAGGCTAAATACTCCCTGGCGACCGATAGTGAAGCAGTACCGTGAGGGAAAGGTGAAAAGCACCCCGGAAGGGGAGTGAAATAGATCCTGAAACCGTGTGCTTACAAGAAGTCAGAGCCCGATCGATGGGTGATGGCGTGCCTTTTGTAGAATGAACCGGCGAGTTACGTTCCCGTGCAAGGTTAAGGTGAAGAGCTGAAGCCGCAGCGAAAGCGAGTCTGAATAGGGCGAATGAGTACGTGGACGTAGACCCGAAACCGGGTGATCTACCCCTGTCCAGGGTGAAGGTGCGGTAACACGCACTGGAGGCCCGAACCCACGCATGTTGAAAAATGCGGGGATGAGGTGGGGGTAGCGGAGAAATTCCAATCGAACCCGGAGATAGCTGGTTCTCCCCGAAATAGCTTTAGGGCTAGCCTCGGAAAATAGAGTCGTGGAGGTAGAGCACTGATTGGGTGCGGGGCCCGCAAGGGTTACCAAGCTCAGTCAAACTCCGAATGCCATAGACTTACTTCCGGGAGTCAGACAGTGAGTGCTAAGATCCATTGTCAAAAGGGAAACAGCCCAGACCATCAGCTAAGGTCCCCAAGTGTGTGTTAAGTGGGAAAGGATGTGGAGTTGCACAGACAACCAGGATGTTGGCTTAGAAGCAGCCACCATTGAAAGAGTGCGTAATAGCTCACTGGTCGAGTGACTCTGCGCCGAAAATGTAACGGGGCTAAACACACCACCGAAGCTATGGCTTGATGCTTTGCATCAGGGGTAGGGGAGCGTTGAATGCGGGTTGAAGGTGTACCGGAAGGAGCGCTGGACTGCATTCAAGTGAGAATGCCGGTATGAGTAACGAAAAGATCTGTGAGAATCAGATCCGCCGAAAGCCTAAGGGTTCCTGAGGAAGGTTCGTCCGCTCAGGGTAAGTCGGGACCTAAGGCGAGGCCGATAGGCGTAGTCGAAGGACAACAGGTGGAAATTCCTGTACCACCGTAATCCGCTATGAGCGATGGGGTGACGCAGTAGGGTAGTGACGCGGACTGATGGATGTCCGTCCAAGCAGTGAGGCTGGTGTGTAGGCAAATCCGCACATCGTAAGGCTGGGCTGTGATGGGGAGCGAAAATTGCAGTAGCGAAGGTCATGATCTCAGACTGCCAAGAAAAGCCTCTAGCCAGGAGAAGGTGCCCGTACCGCAAACCGACACAGGTAGGCGAGAAGAGAATTCTAAGGCGCGCGGAAGAACTCTCGTTAAGGAACTCGGCAAAATGACCCCGTAACTTCGGGAGAAGGGGTGCCTCGGTAGGGTGAATAGCCCGAGGGGGCCGCAGTGAAAAGGCCCAAGCGACTGTTTAGCAAAAACACAGGTCTGTGCGAAGCCGCAAGGCGAAGTATACGGGCTGACGCCTGCCCGGTGCTGGAAGGTTAAGGGGAGTGGTAAGCTCGCAAGAGCGAAGCTATGAACCGAAGCCCCAGTAAACGGCGGCCGTAACTATAACGGTCCTAAGGTAGCGAAATTCCTTGTCAGGTAAATTCTGACCCGCACGAATGGCGTAACGACTTGGGCGCTGTCTCAACGAGAGATCCGGTGAAATTTTAATACCTGTGAAGATGCAGGTTACCCGCGACAAGACGGAAAGACCCCATGGAGCTTTACTGCAGCTTGATATTGAATTTGGGTACGATCTGTACAGGATAGGTGGGAGCCGTCGAGCCTTGAGCGCCAGCTTGAGGGGAGGCATCCTTGGGATACCACCCTGATCGTATCTAGGTTCTAACTTGGTACCGTAAGCCGGTACGAGGACAGTGTCAGGTGGGCAGTTTGACTGGGGCGGTCGCCTCCTAAAGAGTAACGGAGGCGCCCCAAGGTTCCCTCAGAATGGTTGGAAATCATTCGAAGAGTGCAAAGGCAGAAGGGAGCTTGACTGCGAGACCTACAAGTCGAGCAGGGACGAAAGTCGGGCTTAGTGATCCGGTGGTACCGCATGGAAGGGCCATCGCTCAACGGATAAAAGCTACCCTGGGGATAACAGGCTTATCTCCCCCAAGAGTCCACATCGACGGGGAGGTTTGGCACCTCGATGTCGGCTCATCGCATCCTGGGGCTGAAGTAGGTCCCAAGGGTTGGGCTGTTCGCCCATTAAAGCGGTACGCGAGCTGGGTTCAGAACGTCGTGAGACAGTTCGGTCCCTATCTGTCGTGGGCGTAGGAAATTTGAGAGGAGCTGTCCTTAGTACGAGAGGACCGGGATGGACGTACCGCTGGTGTACCAGTTGTTTCGCCAGAAGCACAGCTGGGTAGCTATGTACGGAAGGGATAAGCGCTGAAAGCATCTAAGCGTGAAGCCCCCCTCAAGATGAGATTTCCCAGTATGTAAGACCCCTTGAAGACGACGAGGTAGATAGGTTGGGGGTGGAAGTGCAGCAATGCATGGAGCTGACCAATACTAATCGGTCGAGGGCTTATCCTAAAGATAAACGCAATGGAGTTTCGGATCCAGTTTTCAGGGTGTAACACCTTGAATTAGGCTTAATATTCAGTATAATATGTAGAATAACTAGCTTGATTATCGCTAAGTGCGTCTATTTATTTGGAGAGATACCCAAGTGGCTATAAGGGGACCCTCTGCTAAGGGGTTAGACTGCGAAAGTGGTGCGAGGGTTCGAATCCCTCTCTCTCCGCCATTTAGGACAAGCTTGCGAAACATTATGTTATGGCGGTGTAGCTCAGCTGGCTAGAGCGTACGGTTCATACCCGTGAGGTCGGGGGTTCGATCCCCTCCGCCGCTACCATACATACCCAGGAGGCTTAGCTCAGCTGGGAGAGCATCTGCCTTACAAGCAGAGGGTCGGGGGTTCGATCCCCTCAGCCTCCACCACCGTGCCGGTGTAGCTCAATTGGTAGAGCAACTGACTTGTAATCAGTAGGTTGGGGGTTCAAGTCCTCTCGCCGGCACCATTTATGAAAAATATAGGGAACTGTGGTGTAGAGGCCTAACATGCCTGCCTGTCACGCAGGAGATCGCGGGTTCGAATCCCGTCAGTTCCGCCATTTTTCAATATCATAGTTTAACCGTACTAAAGTGGGAAGGGGAATCCCTCCGCACTTTATTTTTTTGTTAATGGGTATGGCTCGGTAGCTCAGTCGGTAGAGCAGAGGACTGAAAATCCTCGTGTCGGCGGTTCGATTCCGTCCCGAGCCACCTTTATATGGAGGATTAGCGAAGTGGCCAAACGCATCAGACTGTAAATCTGCTCCCTTACGGGTTCGGTGGTTCGAATCCATCATCCTCCACCAGTTTTATGAGCCATTAGCTCAGTTGGTAGAGCACCTGACTTTTAATCAGGGTGTCGAAGGTTCGAGTCCTTCATGGCTCATCGAAAGTCATCAACTTAGGTTGATGGCTTTTTTTGTGCTGTTTAAGTTATGTTTTTAATCACTTTTTTATTTTACGGTATCGACGGGTTATAATGGGTTCATTATGTTCGCTTTGTGCATATTCAAAAAAAGTGAAGTGGTGATCGTGTGACTCTGAATACGGAATGGATTCAGCAACAGCTTCAGAATATTATTCAAGCGCCTTTTACCATAGTGTCCTGGTGTTCGGAAATGACGGCAGAAGGTCAATCAGCAGATTCAGTTATGCCGAATAGATCGTTTATACGTGATAACAAGTTATATTTCCCGTTTTGTGCTTCGGTGGGTGAGCTGGCTGCCTTTATGGTAGAGGCCAGACACTTGACCGATCGGGAACGACAGTTGGTAGAAGCGCTGTTGGGGAACATGGAACAGGTTTGGCAGAATGGGGCACAATTGTCGATGAATCCGATGTATAGCGAGGAAGAGCGGATGAATCGTTTTGGACAATGGCTTATACAGCAGGCTGCCAATCTGCACAGTGAAGAAGAGATTCCCGAAGAGTTGCAGCTTCACGATTCACTATCGGCGTGTATGGTTCCGATTTTACTGAATGGTGAGGGAACACAGGAGGGTGGGATTGCCTTCCCGCAGCTGCATCGACTGTTAGCCAGTTATTTTGGTGGAGAGGTGCTGCTTGTTCCACTCGATAAGCAATCTTGGTTGATTATGGCTAAAAAAGAGCTTCTGTTAGGAGCAGACGACGAACGGGATAAAGATGCTGAAACCAGGGATACGGATTTTACAGAATCGCTGGAGGAGGTCCTTACGGCTTTTAGCTTGGGCTTATACGAGCTTATTGCGAATGAGTGGGTGGGTGTATTCCATTTGGCGGTATCCAAGCCGTTAATTCCTGCACGAAATCTACCCAAAGAGCTGAATATGTTATGGGAGACGATCCACCTTGGGAAAATTTTTCATGTAACAGAGCACATCCACTTTTCATGGGAGCTTCATTTGGAAAGGCTGTTAAACCGCATTCCCAAGGAACAACGGATACTATTTTTGGAGCAGCTAATGAAGTCGTCTGTCATATTGAAAGACCCAGAAACGGCAGCTACATTGGATATCTTTTTTCAACTGGACTGTAATGTAAGTGAGACAGCTAAGCGCCTGTATGTACACCGGAATACGCTAATTTACCGTCTGGACAAAATTAAACAGGAGACGGGATTGGATGTGCGGACATTTAATGACGCAGTTTTGGTGAAGCTTTATCTACTATTGTATAAAGTGACAAAAAGGAAATAGCATTTTTGTGCAGTTTGCGAATAGCCATGCTTTGGGGACTAGGGTAAGATACAAGTAGAAAATGTATTCGATTTCAAAACTTGACCTTGGGGAGGCAAAAGCTATGGCTGGCGTACGTTTAGAGCATATTTTCAAAAAATATCCGGGTGCAGATAAAGCTACGGTTGTTGATGTCAATTTGGACATTCAAGATAAAGAATTTCTCGTATTGGTTGGTCCTTCCGGCTGTGGGAAATCTACTACACTCCGTATGATCGCTGGTCTGGAGGAAATCTCGGACGGTAAATTGTACATTGGAGATCGTGTTGTGAACGACGTGGCTCCAAAGGATCGCGATATCGCGATGGTATTCCAGTCTTATGCCTTGTATCCGCATATGAACGTGTACCAAAACATGGCTTTTGGTCTGAAGCTTCGCAAGGTGAAGAAAGAAGAAATTGATAAACGTGTACGTGAAGCAGCTAAAATCCTTGATATTGAGCATCTGCTCGATCGCAAGCCGAAAGCGCTGTCGGGTGGTCAGCGTCAGCGTGTTGCCTTGGGACGTGCGATTGTACGTGATCCGCAAGTCTTCCTGATGGATGAGCCACTGTCCAACCTGGATGCCAAGCTGCGTGGTCAGATGCGTGCGGAAATCACGAAGCTGGCTAAGCGTCTGGAAACGACTGTAATCTACGTAACCCATGATCAGGTCGAAGCAATGACCATGGGTGATCGGATCGTAGTCATGAAGGATGGTATTATCCAACAAGCTGCATCCCCGGATGAACTGTACAACCGTCCAGTGAATTTGTTCGTGGCTGGTTTTATCGGCTCTCCTACAATGAACTTTATCTCAGGTAAGCTGGTTGAAAAAGAAGGCGCGTTGCATTTCACAGCACCAGGTCTGGAGCTGTTCGTGCCTGAAGGTAAAGGTCAGATTTTAAAAGCGAAGGGCTATATCGGCAAAGAAGTGATCTTGGGTATCCGTCCTGAGGATATTCATGAAGAGCCTGTATTCCTGGAGGCTTCTCCGAATACGATCTTTACATCCACGGTGGACGTAACGGAAAATCTTGGTCACGAAATGCTGTTGTACCTGAGTGGTGCCGGAAATGATACGATTATTGCTCGTGTAGACGGACGTTCCAATACTCGTGATGGTGTCAAAGCGAAGTTGGCTGTCGATATGAACAAGGTTCATATTTTCGATAAAGAATCGGAATTGAGCATTTTGGTTGGTGAATAAGATCAGCCTGTAAAGAGAGTCGCCGTTTTCCCGACCGGAAAATGGCGGCTCTTTTTGTATATGTCCTACAGCTACCAGCTTCGGCATTGCATTCGTTAGAAAATTCCGATACGATGGGTACAATGGTACAGGTCTGGGTTCAGGCAAGCTTTGTAGCAGGGTTATATGTGAGATTATTCAAACGGTCGGAACCAGAGGCAGCCTGAAATCATATGTTTGAATGCAGCGAGGCTTGGGCTGGTACAGGATGGACTGGCGTGAGGCTGTATAGTTAATAGGTAAAGCTACATAAATCAAATAACGTATAGAATCCGGTTTTGCAGATGAAGGAGAGAATACGATGGCTAAAAAGGTAAAGGTATCCGAGCTTGTACAGCAGTTTCAAATGGAGGTTATTTCCGGTGAAAAGGGTCTGCGCAGACTCATCACAGTCGACGATTTGAATCGTCCGGGTTTGGAGATGGCCGGGTATTTTGAATACCATACACAAGAGCGGGTGCAGCTTTTGGGGAGGTCTGAGTTGGCTTTTCTGGGTATGCTGCCTCCTGAGGAGAGACGGGATCGGATGGAGCGTCTGTGTACAGAGCTGACTCCATGTATCATTATCACTCGTGCTTTGGAAGTACCTGCTGAGTTAGTGAAGGCGAGTGCTGAGCGAGATGTACCTGTACTGCGAACCAATATGGCGACGACGATTTTATCAAGCCGCATTACGGGTTTTCTGGAAAGAAAGCTGGCTCCTACAGCGACCATTCATGGTGTATTGTGTGATGTGTATGGCGTAGGTATGCTTATCACAGGCAGCAGCGGGATTGGTAAAAGTGAAACGGCGCTGGAACTGGTTAAGCGTGGACACCGCTTGGTAGCGGATGATGCGGTAGAAATTCGGCAAACGTCTGATTTTCAGCTGCATGGTACTGCACCTGAGTTGATCCGTCACCTGCTGGAAATTCGGGGCGTGGGCATCATTAATGTGATGACGCTGTTTGGGGCAGGTGCTGTTCGTAATAACAAGCGGATTACATTGGTCGTCCGTCTGGAGGCATGGCAACAAGACAAGCAGTATGACCGTCTAGGCCTGGATGAAGAAACGACACGTATTATTGATACAGATGTTCCGCTCGTTACGATTCCAGTTCGTCCGGGCCGAAATTTGGCTGTTATTATTGAGGTGGCAGCGATGAACTATCGTTTGAAACAAATGGGCGTTAACGCAGCCCTGCAATTTACGAATAAGCTGACCGCTACGATCTCCGAAGATATGGAAGATATGGATTAAGGGCCGGTGTTTGCAAGGAAGAAAAAGGAGTGAGCGAAACATATGTCAACGGCAACATTATTGCTGAATCCGATTGCTTTTTCCATCGGGGCAATTAAGGTCCACTGGTATGGGCTAATTTTGGGGCTGGCGGCGCTTGTGGGTTTATATCTGGCCATCCGTGAAGGAAAAAGATTCGGTATTCCGCAGGATTTTTTTATGGATATGCTGCTGCTAGGCGTCCCATCGGCTATTATTGGAGCGCGTATTTATTATGTGGCCTTCAAGTGGGAAGACTACAGAGATAATCTATGGGATGTTTTCAAAATTTGGAATGGCGGTATTGCGATCTATGGCGCGTTGATCGGCGCGATCATATGTGCAGTCATTTATTTCCGCTATAAAGGATATAACTTCTGGCGTATCGCTGATATTTGTGCGCCGGGTCTACTGATCGGCCAAGCGATTGGACGCTGGGGTAATTTTGTCAATCAGGAAGCTTACGGTGGACCGACGGAAGAAACCTTTTTGCGGAATCAACTGCATTTGCCGGATTTTATTGTGAATCAGATGAATGTTAACGGAGTATTCCACCACCCTACGTTCCTGTATGAATCGCTGTGGAGTATCGTAGGCGTGATTTTGTTGCTTGTGATTCGCCGGATGAAGTTTGTACGTGCGGGTGAAATGTTTGCATTTTACTTCATTTGGTACTCTATCGGTCGCTTTTTCATCGAGCGGGTGCGGACGGACAGCTTGGCTTTTCAGGGGCCGGACTGGATGGCTTCTTTTCTGAATGCTCTGTGGTCCCCTATGGTGTGGCTAGGGTTTGAACCAGGGTACTTGGACCCGAATTACGGCAACGTACGGATTTCACAGCTGCTTGCTATTTTCATCATTGTAGCTGCTGTAATTTTCATCCTGGTTCGTCGCCGGAAGGGTTCATCCGTTGCGAGATATAGCGACCCGATTGTCTCCAGTAAGATGGGGATTGATCAGGTACCTGACGTGACGCCAGAGCAAGCATCCCGCCCAGGACAAGAGACGGTTCCTCCAACTGTTACAGCGGATAAGCATCCTAAGGAAGAAACGGACGAGGACAAGAAGGAGCATCTATGATAAACACGATTTTGTTTGATTTGGATGGCACCATCATGGATACGAATGAACTGATTATCAGCACGTTTTTGCACATTTTGAATCATCCGGATGCTGATCCGCTAACTCGGGAGCATATTATTCCCCATATGGGTGGAACGCTGGAAGATCAGCTCCGTACTTTTTCGGGATTAACGGATGTATCTGAGCTAGTTAAAGGCTACCGTGCTTATAATCAGGTTCACCATGACCGAATGGTGAAGCCATTTCCGTATGTGATTGAGGTTATTCAGGAGCTTCGTGCGCGAGGAATTAAGCTAGGGGTCGTGACAACCAAAATACGACCATCCACGATGCGCGTACTTGATCTGTTCAATCTGACCTCCTCGATGGACTATATTGTGACGGTAGACGATGTGGAGCATCCGAAGCCGCATGCAGAGCCAGTGCTTAAAGCATTAGCTGGCTTGAATGCTGCCGCGGAGCATACGTTGATGGTCGGAGACAGTTCCTTTGATATTTTGTCAGCCCAGGCGGCAGGTGTGAAATCTGCGGGTGTTGCTTGGTCGCTCAAGGGCGAGGAAACGCTGCGTGGATATGGACCAGATTACATGCTGCATGATATGCGCGACTTGCTGAAGCTGGAGCTTCAAGGTGTCAATGTATCGTGAGGAAGGTAAAACGCTATCCCGTAGAAGGTCCTAACGCGTTATGGCAGATTTATCGGACGGTGAGCCCTTGGAAAGGCGTTAAAAATTTTATTTTTATACAGCTTGCCCGGTATTGTCCTGTGCTTTCTCTGAAAAACGTCATTTACCGCAAAATGCTGGGTATGAAGGTGGGGCAACATTCGGCCTTCGGACTGATGGTCATGGTAGATGTTTTTTTTCCAGAGCATATTACGATAGGAAACAATTCAGTTATCGGATATAACACGACCATACTGGCCCATGAATACCTAATACAGGAGTATCGTATCGGTAAAGTGGTGATTGGCGATCATGTGTTGATCGGTGCAAACACGACCATTTTGCCAGGTGTCACCATCGGTGACGGAGCTATCGTAGCTGCCGGAGCGGTGGTGCATAAAGATGTGCCTGCTGGAGCGTTTGTAGGCGGTAATCCATTGCGTGATTTGAGACGCTCCGGTGTAGGCGAATAATAAATAGCACAGCAAGAAGGTCTCTTATAGATTAAGGGGCCTTTTTGCGCTGTTTTTTTGTATAATAAGTAGGGTAATGGATGTTGGTTATGTTTAAAAATAGAAAATAAATATATTTACAAGGCGATATGGGAGCGTGTTGATTTGGTCAAAAAGGAACGTATACCGGAGCTTGATATTTATCGGGGAATATTGATTGCAGCCGTTGTTACTATTCATGCGACTTCAATGGCTTTGATTGATGCACGTCATTCTCTATTATTTTATCCTTTTTTATTTTTAAATGTGTTTAGCAGTTTTGCAGTGCCGGTGTTTATTTTTGTGAGCGGGTTTGTATTATTTTACAATTATGTGGATAGGCCGCTTCGAGGTAAGAGTATGCTTGTGTTTTTTCGGAAAAGACTGATGTTTATTGTGTTACCCTATGTTTTGTTTTCACTTCTCTACTATTTGACCTTGGTGACACGCGGACTGATGCCGCTCAGTGATCTTCCGCTGGTGCTGTTAACAGGAAAGGCATATACGCATTTGTATTATGTTATTATCATTATCCAATTTTATTTGGTCTTCCCGCTGTTGTTGTGGGGAGTGCAGCGTTTAAGGCAATGGATATGGAGCCCACGGAGAGCCGCCTTTGTTATTTTGGCAGCAGGGTTGGTCATTCAATGGGGGTTTGTATTACTGAACAAATACGTATGGGGAGTGGAAAGAGGAAGTCTTGCGATTACATATATCAGTTATTTTGCTTTGGGTGCTGCTGTAGCGATTGGATATGAAGGGTTTAAAAAGTGGCTTTTTCCGTTGCCTGGGACGTCAATTGGTCGCAGACAGCTGGTCAGCTGGTGTGCCTTGTGGGCGGTTTGGCTATTCGTGGGTATAGCTTATGTGCAGATATGGTTTGTAGCATATCGCAAAGCCATCTATGCAGACTCACTGGTCTATGAACTGCTCCGAAATGCACATGCCCTCTTATCTGCGCTAGTGCTGTTTCAGTTTTCTGTTTTCTTCTATCGTCATGCGAATGCTAGGCTGCGAGCGTGGATCAGTTGGATGGGGGCATGTTCTTTCGGTATTTATTTACTTCACCCGGCATTATTGCGAGTGTATCGCAAGCTGGATCTGCATGGAACGCCAATAGAATACATTTTCTCCATTGCCGGCGGATGGTTGCTGGCACTGTTTGGCTCCTGGTTGATTGTAACATTATGTTTTCGATATCTACCGTTTTCCTGGGTCGGATTGGGCACGATTCCGAAACTGCCTTCCCAGACTAAAGGCGAGCAGGTGAGTGGCTAAATAATTTTTAGATGGACTGTTGGCTGAGAGGCTGGCAGTCTTTTTTTTGATTCTAGCAAGAAAAATTTCCGCTACGCGCGATCTTGCTTCCATAAAGTATGTCATTAGATGATTTTCTTATAGGATTTATGAATTCGGCAGTGGATACAATACAGAGAGGGGCAGCGCATTGACGAGAACTCTAAAAATGGGCGGCTCCATTCTGTTGACGTTGACAAGCAGGGCGTGATAATATATCGAATATACTTTAGTTTGTTAGCACTTTACCATGATAAAGATATTGTGAAATCATGAGGTGATAGAGATGTCTAAGCCAAAAGGGTTTGAAATTCCTGTAGGGGTTCGGGATTATCTACCACGTGCAGTGTCGAAGCTGCGGGCGATTGAATGGAATGTGCTCGAATGTATGGAGCGTTGGGGCTACCGTCAGATTATGACGCCTACGATGGAATATTACGATACGGTGGGGGTGGCCAGTTCCACCTCGGATCAGAAGCTGTTTAAGCTGCTCAATAACCGGGGGACCACGCTGGTGCTGCGGTCTGATATGACTGCGCCAATTGCGCGGGTGGTATCGTCGCTGCTGAAGGAAGAGGAAGTGCCGCTTCGGCTTTCCTATCATGCCAATGTATTTCGGGCGATTGAGGAAGAGGCGGGAAGAGAAGCCGAGTTCTTTCAGACGGGTGTGGAGCTGGTAGGCGATGACTCGCCGGAGGCTGATGCGGAAGTTGTAGCATTGGCGATTGCATCGTTGCAGGCAGCAGGAGTTGCCTCTTTTAAAATTGCCATGGGACATGTGGGATTCCTGAACGGCTTGTTCGAGGAAATCATTCCAGGTCGCCAGGCTGAGCAGGAGGCACTAAAGGAGCTGCTCCTGGGCCGTGATGTAGTGGGCTACCGAACAGCGATTGAGGCTTTGGGCTTGGCTGCTGAACATCGGGATAAGCTGGAGGCTATTCTTCGGCTGCGCGGTGGAAAAGAAATCTGCGAACAGGCTACCCGTCTTAGCGTGGAGCAGCAAACGCTCCAATCTATTGCACATTTGTGCGAGGTATGGGAAGTGCTGGAGGCTTATGGCGTATCTGAGCATGTGTTAATTGACCTTACCATGATCGGAGATTTTTCATATTATACAGGAATGACTTTTGAGGGCTACGCGGCGGAAATTGGATTTCCCGTCTGCAACGGAGGTCGCTATGACAATCTGCTCCAGCAGTTTGGTCGGTCCGTGCCTGCGACGGGATTTGCGCTCAAGACGAATCGAATCGTCGACGGTGTGGACGGTATTGAGATTGAGACGAAGCGTCCCATACTTATCCTTTATGACGAGCAGGGGCGTCAAGAGGCGTTATCGGCTGCGGCGCAGCTTCGTACAGCCGGCCGGATTGTGGTTACAGGCTTGGCGGGAGGGCCGGAGGATGAGCGGCACCAGCAGCAGGACCTATATGCAGAGGTATACAGCTATACAGTTGCAGAAAGGCAACCGGTACAAGGGAGGGAATTGCCATGACGGAAACATTGAAGGTAGCCATGCCGAAGGGACGGATTTACAAGCAGGCTTCCGAGTTGTTTCGCCGAGCGGGAGTCCCGATTCCGCAGGATGTGGATGATACGCGCAAGCTGGTCATTCCGCTGCCTGAGCTGGGAATGGAATTCATCATGGCGAAGCCGGTCGATGTTCCTACGTATGTGGAGTATGGGGCTGCGGACATTGGCATTGTGGGCAAGGATGTATTGCTGGAGGAAAACAAGGATGTGTACGAACTGCTGGATCTGGGAATCGCCCGTTGCCGGATGTCGGTGATTGCTCTGCCGGATTGGCAGCCAGGTATTCGCCAGCGGGTCGCTACCAAATATCCGAACGTGGCTTCCCAGTATTTTCGTGAGCAAGGCCAGCAAGTGGAGGTTATTAAGCTGAATGGTTCCATCGAGCTGGCACCGTTAATCGGTTTGGCAGACCGCATTGTGGATATGGTGGAAACCGGGCAGACCTTGCGGGAGAATGGATTGGTTGAGCAGATCAGCATCCTGGATATTACCAGTCGCCTGATTGCCAATCGGGTCAGCTATCGGATGAAAAACGGCTCGATTCAGGCGTTGTGTGACCGATTGCATCAGGTGATTCCAACTGCGGTGACAAATGAACTAGTGGAATAGGACAATGGCTAAGGAGCATTCTGCAAAGCAAGCTGCAAGTGAGGGGGAATGGACAAATGAAGATCGTATCAGCCCGTGAATTCAGTCTCCAGCGCGAGGTGGATTACGGTACACCAGAGCAAAATGAGGCTGTTCGTGCCATTATTCATTCGGTGCGGCAGGAGGGAGATGCAGCTGTCCTGCGGTATACGGAATCGTTTGATGGTGTATCGCTGACGGCGGAGCAGCTTCGTGTGACAGATGAAGAATTGAAGTCGGCATATGACAAGGTGGAGCCTTCTTTTATACAGGCAATTCGAGAGGCGGCGGATAATATCCGTACTTTTCACATGAAGCAAAAACGGAATTCGTGGATGGATTGGCAGCCGGACGGCAGCCTGCTCGGTCAGATTATCCGACCATTACAGCGTGTAGGCGTGTATGTTCCGGGCGGTAAAGCGGCCTATCCATCCTCGGTGCTGATGAATGTCATTCCCGCTCAGGTGGCTGGTGTACCAGAGATTGTCATGGTGACACCCCCGGCAACAGGCGGCAAGGCGGGAATCGATCCATATACACTGGTAGCTGCGGCAGAGGCTGGTGTGACGGAAATATACCGGGTGGGCGGAGCGCAGGCGATTGCCGCTCTCGCTTACGGAACACATCGCATTGAACCGGTCGATAAAATTTGCGGTCCCGGCAACATTTATGTAGCGCTGGCAAAGCGTGAGGTGTACGGTGCGGTGGATATCGACAGTATTGCCGGACCGAGTGAAATTGTCGTGCTGGCTGACGACACGGCGAACGCTGCTTATGTAGCGGCTGATCTGCTGTCGCAAGCGGAGCATGACGAAATGGCCTCGGCCATTCTGGTTACGCCCTCGCAACGCTTGGCGGAAGAAGTATCAGCTGAAGTGCAGCGCCAATTGATCGATCTGCCGCGTAGAGATATTGCTTCTGCTTCAGTAGAGTCCTATGGAGCCATCATTGTTGTTGACACGTTGGAAGAGGGCATTCGTATTGTCAATCGGCTGGCGCCGGAGCATTTGGAGATCATGACAGAGCAGCCGATGGAGCATGTGGGTCTGATTGAAAATGCGGGAGCTATTTTTCTGGGAGCGTACAGTTCGGAGCCGGTAGGCGATTATTTTGCTGGGCCCAACCACATTATTCCGACGAATGGAACCGCGCGGTTCTCTTCGCCAGTGGATATTGATGATTTTATCAAGAAGTCGAGTATGATCTATTACAGCAAGGAAGCGCTGCTGCGCAATGGAGAGACGATTATGCAGCTTGCCCGGCATGAAGGGCTGGAAGGTCACGCGCGGGCGATACAAGTTCGATTGGACAATGAAAAGAAGGCGGTGGATGGCGATGGGGAACGAAAATAACGGAGCAGGACGCGCAGGCAGCGTCAGCCGGAAGACGAACGAAACGGATATTCAGCTGTCTTTTGCGGTAGATGGGACAGGACAGGCCGAGATTGAAACGGATGTTCCTTTTCTCAATCACATGCTGGATTTGTTCACGAAGCACGGACACTTTGACCTGAATGTGCAGGCCAGAGGGGATGTTGATATCGACGACCACCATACCGTGGAGGACATTGGTATCTGTCTGGGGCAAACCTTGCTGGAGGCACTGGGTGATAAAAAAGGAATCAAGCGCTATGCCAGTGTTTTTGTACCGATGGATGAGGCGCTCGCGCAGGTCATCATTGACCTCAGTAACCGACCCCATTTTGAGTATCGTGCGGAGTATCCGTCACAGCAGGTGGGGAGCTTTTCGACAGAGCTGGTGCATGAATTTCTGTGGAAATTTGCATTGGAGGCTCGGATGACGCTGCACGTCATCGTTCACTACGGGCAAAATACCCACCATATGATCGAGGCGGTGTTCAAAGCACTGGGACGCGCACTGGACGAGGCGACCTCCATTGATCCACGGGTAACGGGAGTACCTTCAACGAAGGGAGTGCTATAGTCTATGTCCATTGCTATTGTGGATTACGGCAGAGGCAATCTGCATAGTGTGAGCAAGGCGGTTGAGCGTCTTGGATATGAGGCTGTAGTCACAGGAGATGCCCAGGTGATTCGTTCCTCCAGCGGTGTGATTCTGCCGGGTGTTGGGGCATTCGGAGATGCTATGGAGCATTTGCGTTCCAGTGGATTGGATCGGATTATCCAGGAGGTGGCGAGCGTTGGACAACCGCTGCTCGGTGTTTGCCTAGGCATGCAGCTGTTGTTCACTCGTGGTGAAGAATATGGCAGTCATGAAGGGCTTAATATTTTACCGGGCGAGGTTGTTCGTTTTGCTCCCGATAGGGGCGTTAAGGTGCCGCATATGGGCTGGAATCGTCTGCGTATGACACAGCCGGATCACCCGTTGTTGCAGGGCTTGGAGGAAGGGCATGTGTATTTTGTACACTCCTATCATGCAAAGCCTGAGGTTGAGACGGACCTGCTGGCGGTGACTGACTACGGCGGGCCCGTAACGGCTATCGTTGGCAGAGGCCATGTATATGGCATGCAGTTCCATCCGGAGAAGAGTGGGGAAATGGGCATGCAGCTGCTTCGTCAGTTCTTGGAGCTGGCGGAGGCGGCAAAGCGAGCGTAACTACTCATCAGTCTTCAGTCTTGCGGGAGGGTGGTACGGCTGTCTTTGGGCGTTGATTGATGTAAGGCATATGAATGTGGAATAGCTCACAAGGGGGTCATGCTTTGTTCACGATATATCCGGCGATTGATATTCGCGATGGCAAATGTGTACGGTTGGTACAGGGGGATTACAACCAGGAGACGATATACAACGAAAATCCGGTAGAGGTAGCCCGAGAATGGGAGCGTAAGGGCGGCTCCTACATTCATTTGGTTGATCTGGACGGTGCTAAAGCGGGCCACCCGGTGAACGATGAATTAATCGGGCGCATCGCTTCTGCAGTACAGGTGCCAGTACAGGTGGGTGGCGGCTTGCGAACACGCGAGCACGTAGAGCGATTGTTGTCGTTAGGCGTGAGCCGTGTGATTTTGGGCACGGCGGCGATTGAGGACCGTGCCTTTACCGAAGCGGTATTAGCTGCCTACGGTGATCGGATCGCTATCGGTCTGGATGCACGAAATGGCTATGTAGCCACGCGCGGGTGGCTCGAAACCTCGGAGGTACGCGCGGATGAACTGGCTGCTGAGCTGGCCGCCAAGGGGGCGGAGACGTTCATCTTTACAGACATTTCCCGCGATGGAATGATGCAGGGCCCGAATGTGGAGGCGATCGTAGCACTTGCGAAAAGCAGCGGACGTACCGTTATTGCTTCCGGAGGTGTCAGTCAGATGGATGATCTGATCACACTGAGCGCGTATGCACAAGAAGGTGTAGGCGGTGCCATTGTGGGTAAGGCATTGTACACAGGAAGCATTGATTTACAGGCCGCCGTACAAGCTGTAGCAAGGGCATAGGGGGAGTAAGCATGCTGGCTAAACGTATTATTCCCTGTCTGGATGTAAAGGATGGCAGGGTGGTTAAGGGCGTCAATTTTGTGAATCTACGCGATGCGGGCGATCCGGTAGAGCTGGCGGCGCTGTATGACCGGGAAGGGGCGGACGAAATTGTATTTCTGGATATTTCCGCGTCGGTTGAAGGTCGTGCCACCATGGAAGCGGTCGTTCGCCAGACGGCCGGAGAAATTTCCATTCCCTTCACGGTCGGCGGCGGCATATCCCATGTCGATGATATGAAACGCATTCTGCGTGCCGGGGCCGATAAAATTGGCGTGAATACGGCGGCTGTCCGTAACCCTCAGCTAATCGCGGAGGGTGCGCGCAGCTTTGGCTCGCAATGCATCGTTGTTGCAATTGACGCCAAGTACAATGAGGCGTGGGGCGAGTGGGAAGTATATACGCACGGAGGTCGCACGCCATCCGGTATCCGCGCTTTGGCCTGGGCCAAGGAGGCTGAACAGCTGGGGGCTGGAGAAATTCTGCTGACTAGCATGAATGCGGACGGAACCAAGGATGGATTTGACCTCCCACTCACGGCTGCGGTGTCGGATGCAGTGGGGATTCCGGTCATTGCTTCCGGTGGAGCTGGCAAGCAGGAACATTTTTATGACGTGTTTACGGTGGGCAAGGCGGATGCTGGACTGGCGGCCACGATTTTTCACTATAAAGAAATAGGAATCCCTAAGCTAAAACGGGATTTGAAGCGCAGAGGAGTGGAGATACGATGAGCAATGAATTAAACGAGCAGCTATCTCTGGAGCAGATATTGGATAATATCCGCTGGAATGAAGCGGGACTTGTCTCAGCCATTGTACAGGATGATGCTACGCTTCAGGTGCTGACCCTGGCTTATATGAACCGCGAGTCGCTGAAGCTGTCTCTGGAATTGGGAGAGACCTGGTTTTGGTCTCGTTCCAGACAGGAGCTGTGGCATAAGGGGGCAACCTCCGGCAATACGCAAAAAATCACCTCCATCCAGCTGGATTGTGACGGTGATGCTCTGCTTGTGCGTGTCATTCCGAACGGTCCTGCCTGTCATACAGGAGCGACGAGCTGCTTTTCCCGTGAGATTTCTGCTCCGGGAACGGCTCTCGTATCTGCCACTGGCAATGCAGCGGCGGGGCAAGCAGAGGAGGTAGAGACGGGTGGAACGGCCAACGCTGCGGCAAACCGCTTTGAGGTGCTTGCCCAATTGGAGGCGATCATTAAGGAGCGCGAAGAGACACGCCCCGAAGGAGCCTACACGACCTATCTTTTTGATAAAGGCGTAGACAAAATCCTGAAAAAGGTTGGCGAGGAAGCTTCCGAGACGATCATTGCCGCCAAAAATAAAGATAATGAGGAGCTGCGTCTGGAGGTCAGCGATTTAATTTATCATCTGCTGGTGCTGCTGCAAGAGCGCAAGCTGCCACTGGATGATGTGCTGGCTGAGCTGAATCGTCGTCATGAGCGTCCTCGTCGTGATTAAAATGGGTCTTATGGTGCAGAAAGGGGCGAGGGCCGCATGAAAATTGACTATCACACGCATCATGCCCGGTGCGGTCACGCGATAGGAAGCCTGGAGGAGTATGTGCAGCAGGGGATTCGGCTGGGTCTGGATCAGCTCGGTTTATCGGATCACATGCCGCTGCTGCATGTAAAACCAGCTGACTATTACCCGGAAATGGCGATGCCAATGGAGGAGCTGCCCCGATATGTAGAAGAGTGTCTGGAGCTGAAGGAACGCTATAAAGACCAAATTGACATTCGTGTCGGCCTGGAAGGCGACTACATTGAGGGCTGGGAACGAGAAATTGAAGATATGATCACCGCGTATCCATGGGATTATGTGATTGGCTCCGTCCACTTCCTAGGTGAATGGGATGTCACGGACTTCCGTCAGGTACACCATTGGGAGGGCAAAAATGTGCTGGAGGTATACCGCACGTATTACGATGCGGTTTCCAAGGCGGCAGCTACCGGCTTATATGACATCATGGGCCATTTGGATGTCATTAAGCGCTTCGGCCATCATCCGAAGCCGGAGGAAGAGGAGGAGTTGCGTGAACTGGAGCGCTCCGCACTCTCAGCCGTTGCCCGCAGCGGTCGGGCGATGGAGCTGAATGCATCAGGGCTATCCAAGCCCTGTGCGGAGATGTTCCCGAGTCGCCGCATGCTGGAGGCGGCTTTATCGCTAGGCATCCCGCTGACCGTCGGCTCGGATGCCCATGATCCGGCGAAGCTGTCCGAGCATTTGGAGAAGGCGCGCGCTCTCCTATATGAAGTCGGCTATCGCGAGCTTGCGGTATTTCAGCATCGTGAACGTGCGTTGGTGCCGCTGACACTTTAATTTTCGTGTTGATTTGGTCTAAATATATATCTAGCAACTAGCCGAACGCTGCCTTCTGAAGAGGAAAACGCGCTCGGCTATTGGCGCATCCCCTTGCACGTGTCTAGCGGTACGTGTTTATTGAAAAACAAACATCATCCGTTTTTTGGAATGGGACACAACTGACTGTCAAGTCGTTTTGAAGTTGTGGTATACTGGAGGGTATGAACATGCCAGTTACATTTAAAGGAGGTGCCTTGGTTATTTATGAAAGGGAAACATCTGCGAGCATCGGAACAACTTAGCCCTAAGATTATTGCTTTGCGTTTCGACGCATCTTTCTTTTTTGAGAAAGCTGTGCGCTCGCTTGATCGCAATCATTATGACAAGGCATTGAAATATTTTCGTAAAGCCGTTGAATATGAACCGGATAATCCGGTGAATCATTGCAATATGGCGGGTATATTATCAGAGATGGGGGATTATGCAGGCTCGAATGAGATCCTGTCCTCTGTTCTGAGCGACGTAGATCCGTCTATGACAGAGTGTTATTTCTATATGGCGAATAATTACGCTAATATGGAGCAATTTGAAGAAGCGGAGAAAGCCTTGGTCACGTACCTGGAGGAGGACGAGGAAGGGCAGTTTCTTGATGAAGCCGAGGAAATGATGGAACTGCTCTATTATGAGCTGGACCGTCCAACCAAGCTGAACCGCATTAAGGCCCGGCAGGGAGTGGTCGAGCATGATCAGGCCCGCGTCCTGCTGGAGGAAGGGAAATTCGCGCAGGCAGCTCAATTGCTCAAGCAAATTTCGGAGGAACAGCCCGATATGTTCGCTGCGCGTAATAATTTGGCATTGGCCTATTACTACATGGGATTGTTCCAAAATGCCAAAACCGTTATTCTTCGAGTGCTGGAGGATGAGCCGGGGAATTTGCACGCGCTCTGCAATCTGGCAATCTTTTATCAGCATGAGGGAGGCGGCCCCGAATTGGATCGCCTGGTTCAAACCTTGGCGGTCACCATCCCGTTTCAGGAGGAGCAGGTATTCAAGCTGGCGACCACCATGGGGATTCTTGGACGCCATGAGGAGGCCTACAGACATTTCCGCAGGTTGCTGCATGGCACTGGAGAGAACAGTGCTGACGCTTCCTTGTACCATTACACGGCGGTAGCTGCCAGCAATACGGGAAGATATGCGGAAGCCCGGCGGCTGTGGAGTCATTTGCAAAAGCAGGATGCTTCCTCAGAAGTTCCGCGCTTTTTCCTGTCCCGGCTGGAGGAGCTCCAGCAGGAGGGTACACCGCTGCAAGTGCTCAGCTACCATTATCATCTCCCTTTTGAGGAGCAATTCCGCATGTGGGAGAAGTTCGGTGCTGAGCAAGTGCCTGACAGCATGAAGAAGGACCCGCTTATACGGTCATCCTTCTTCTGGGCTTTGCGCCACGGAGACCGGGCAACTCAGTTGCAAGTCATTCAGGCGCTGAGTCTGATCGGTGATGATGAGGTGCGCCAGGCACTGGAGTCCTTTGTAGAAGATCCGGATCAGGAGGATGAGCTGAAACAGCGTGCCTTGCAGGTCCTGCAAGAGCTGATGGATCAGGAGCATGGCGTGCAGGAAATGGCTCCGCAAGCAGAACAGATGGAGCGGTTGGAAGCCGAAAGGGATTACCGCACAATCGAAGGCGATGGTTCTGCTTCTCCGGTCGATCCGCAATGGCAGGCAGTGCTCGATAAGGTGCTGACCGTCATGAGTAAACCGTCAGATCCGGCCATGCAGCACGATTTAAGATCGCTTTGGCTGGAGTATTCGGATCGACTTGCTCCGGAAGTTCCGATGGTTCAGCATACCGAGGGATGGGCAGCGGCGCTGGAATATTTGACAGCCAAAATGCATCATCATTCAGTCACCTATCAGGAAGTAGCCGATCGCTATGGTATTTCCGTATCGACTGTAAGCCGCTATGCACGCCAGATTGACAGTGTGTGTGGTATCAAGCAGAAGCTGAAGCAGCCGCTCTCCACGTTTAAAAAGCAGGTCTGAGACCTGCTCCAAACATCACTTAAAGGAGGCAACAAACGTATGTATAAATCCATAATTATTGGTACAGGTCCCGCAGGCTACACGGCCGCTATTTATTTGGCGCGCGCTAACATGAATCCGCTGATCATTGAGGGAATGCAGCCCGGCGGGCAGCTTACCACGACGACCGAAATTGAAAATTTCCCGGGTTTTGAGCAAGGTATCCTTGGGCCTGAATTGATGGATAACATGCGCAAGCAGGCTGAACGCTTTGGCGCTGAATTTACTTCCGGCTGGGTAGAGGAAGTGGATCTCAGCAAGCGCCCTTTTAAAGTGAAGGTAGAGGGTAAAGGCATCATTGAGGCGGAGTCGGTTATTATTGCTACAGGCGCGTCTGCCAAATATCTCGGCATTCCGGGTGAGCAGGACAATGTAGGGCGCGGAGTCAGCACGTGTGCAACCTGTGACGGCTTCTTTTTCCGTGGGAAAAAGATCATTGTGGTCGGCGGCGGTGATTCGGCGATGGAGGAAGCGGGCTTCTTGACCCGGTTTGCCTCCAGTGTAACCCTGGTTCATCGTCGTGATGAGCTGCGGGCTTCTAAAATTATGCAAGACCGCGCACGTGAGAATGAAAAAGTACACTGGGCCTTAAACCGGACTCCTCTGGAAGTCGTAACGGGAGAAACCGGATTGAAGGGCTTGAAGGTACACAATAATGAAAACAATCAGGATGAGCTGATTGAGGCGGATGGCGTGTTCGTAGCGATCGGGCATACACCAAATACAAGCTTCCTGAACGGTCAAATCCATACAGACGATCACGGCTATATTCAAGTAAAGCCAGGCACGACGGAAACGAACATCCCCGGCGTTTTTGCGTGTGGAGATGTGCAGGATAATCGTTACCGCCAAGCTATTACGGCTGCGGGTACGGGCTGCATGGCGGCTATGGACTGCGAGAAGTATCTCGAGGGCAGCGCTGTTCATGACTGGAGCAAAACACTGGATCAATAAAGACAGCTTATAGCTCAGAATATGGCTAGGATGGAGTAAGGGTAGTCTGTTATATGCGATCCCCGATGTTCAGGAAGAGAAAGCCTGCTGCGTTTGCACAGGCTTTTTCCTTTTTGTGGATCATTGAGGCCAAAAGTTCCGCTAATCGTACATCTTTCAATAGGCAAGTGTCCTTGACCGTAACGGGGGCTTCAATTATAGTTGGAACGTAGGATCACGATTACGAAGTCATGATTTTATTTATATGTTTCATACAAAGTTTTTAAGTAAACATAAAGGTGGCTTGAAACATGTCTGAAAGTATCTATGTGGGTGTCGATTTGGGCGGTACAGCGATTAAAGTAGGCATTTGTAATGAAAACGGACAGCTTTTGCACACTTACGAGGGGCCAACCGAAACCGATAAGGGCGTAGATGTTGTAGTCAGCAATATCGAAAAATATGTGCGTCACATTGTTGAGCAATCTCCTTATGAGTGGGATCAACTAAAGGGTGTCGGTGCGGGTGTTGCGGGGTTTACGAATGTTCGCGAAGGTGTTATTGTCCTCGCGCCCAATATTGGCTTTCGTGACGTACCGATTCGTGCGATTTTGGAGGAACGGATCGGCAAGCCGGTAAAGATAGACAATGATGCTAATGTTGCTGCGCTTGGCGAAGCATGGGCCGGAGCAGGCAAAGGCATAGAAAACTGCGTATGCTATACCCTGGGAACAGGTGTTGGCGGCGGCATTATTATTAATGGTAAAATATATCAAGGCTTCTCGGGTATGGCCGGGGAAATTGGACATATGAGCGTAGTGCCTGATTTGGAGGCCATTCAGTGTGGATGCGGTAAAATGGGTTGTCTGGAGACCGTATCTTCCGCAACAGGCATTATTCGTATGGCCAAAGACGCTGTAGAGCGTGGTGATCGGACCTCTCTGGCACTGGAGGATCAAATTGCCGCCAAAGAAGTATTTGATGCTGCCAAAGCTGGTGATGAGGTCGCATTGCGTATCGTAAACCGGGCTGCTTTTTATTTGGGGAAATCGATGGCAGCCGTGGCGGCGGTGCTCAATCCGGAGTTGTTTATTGTAGGCGGCGGTGTGTCCAAAGCAGGCGACTTCTTGTTTGAAGAAATGCGTCGCGTATACGCTAAGCTGGCACCTGAGCCGCTTCAGCAAGGAGTATCCATTGCCCCGGCACTGCTGGGTAATGACGCGGGTATCGTAGGAGCTGCGGGCTTGCTGCTGCGTTCCTGATCTACAGGTTGCTGATAACGGGTACTCACATAGAGCGAAGAAGCAAAAGGAGAGGGAAGTCCATATGACAGACAACCTAAAAAATGCTGCGCCGTGGGCAACGCTCATTATTATTACGGGGATGTCAGGTGCAGGGAAGACCATTGCGGTGCAGAGCCTGGAAGACTTGGGCTTCTTCTGCGTCGACAATTTGCCCCCTGTGCTGATTCCCAAATTTGCCGAATTGATCGAGCAGTCTAACGGAAAAATAGGTAAAGTGGCACTCGTCATTGATTTGCGCGGACGAGAATTTTTTACTGCTTTATCGGAATCATTAAATTATATTAAAGATCATTTTACGATTCATTGTGAAATTCTATTCTTGAATGCCAATGACGGCGTTCTTGTACAACGATACAAGGAAAGTCGTCGACGTCATCCACTTGCTCCAGACGGTATGCCTTTGGACGGAATCCGCCTGGAACGTAAAATGCTGGAGGAACTGAAAAGCTCCGCTTCTGAGGTTATTGATACAAGCACGATGAAGCCCGCAACCTTAAAGGCTCGGATCATTTCGAGATTTTCGCATCTGGAGAGCAGTATGCTTTCCGTGAACATTACTTCTTTTGGCTTTAAATATGGTATTCCCATTGATGCCGATCTTGTATTCGATGTGCGCTTCCTGCCTAATCCTCACTATGTGGACCATCTTCGTCCCAACACGGGACAGGACAGCGATGTGTATGATTATGTTATGAAATGGCCTGAGACTCAGGCATTCCTGACCAAGCTGCTGGATATGTTACATTTTTTGATCCCACAATACCGTAAAGAAGGCAAGAGCCAGGTTATTATCGGTATTGGCTGTACCGGCGGTAAGCATCGTTCTGTTGCAATATCGGAATATTTAGGAAAAATGCTGGGTGCCAGCGAGACAGAATCTGTTTCTGTTTCGCATCGGGATGCTGACCGGGACCGGCATTAATGAGGTGAAATGATGAAAGAGACCGGATCACAACGGGAGCGCCCGCGTATTGTTGTTATGGGCGGGGGAACCGGCTTGTCTGTCATGCTGCGGGGCTTGAAGCAAAAGCCGCTGGATATTACGGCTATTGTGACAGTCGCTGACGATGGCGGAAGCTCCGGGATATTGCGAAGTGAGCTGCAGATGCCCCCTCCAGGGGACATTCGCAATGTGTTGACTGCCTTGGCTGACGTAGAACCAGTGATGTCAGATATGCTAAAATACCGTTTCGGCGCAGGATCGGGATTATCTGGCCATAGTTTGGGCAATCTGATCTTGGCGGCGATGACCGATATATCAGGTGATTTTGTGACGGCGGTGCGTGAGCTTAGCCGTGTATTTGCTGTCCGGGGACGTGTACTGCCGGCAGCCGAAGAGGGCGTCGTTTTGAGTGCGGAAATGGAGGATGGCACGGTGATTACCGGAGAGTCCAAAATCCCGGAAGCGGGTCAGAGAATCAAGCGTGTTTTTCTTGAACCGACTCACGTGGAGCCGTTGCCTGAGGCTGTAGAGGCCATTAATGAAGCCGATGCGATTCTGATTGGGCCCGGCAGTTTGTATACCAGTATTTTACCCAATCTGCTCGTTCCAAAGCTCGCTGAGGCTGTCGTGAAATCCGACGCTATCAAAATTTTTGTCTGCAATGTCATGACTCAGCCGGGTGAAACCGATGGCTATACGGTGGGAGATCATCTGCAGGCTATTTTCGATCATGTAGGCCACCATCTCTTCGACTATGTCATTGTAAATAACGGAGAAATCCCCCCTCAAGTGCAGGAAATGTATGCCGAGCAGGGTGCCAAGCCAGTCCAAGTCGACATGGGAGAACTGAATGACCGGGGATATAAAGTGGTGGCAGATACGTTAGTTCTGTTCCGCACGTATTTACGGCATGATGCAGACAAACTGAGCCAGCACATTTACCAATTGGTACAAAACTGGATATTAAGAAGGAGGTGAGTCCCTTGTCCTTTGCGGCACAAACGAAAAAAGAGCTTACGATGATTGAAAGCCAGCCCTGCTGTGAAAAAGCGGAGCTATCTGCGCTTATACGTATGCTCGGATCCGTACAACTGTCGAATAAAAGGGTGATATTGGACGTGTCCACAGAAAATGCCGCGATTGCAAGGCGGATTTACTCCTTGATCAAAAAGCATTTTCAGCTTCACATTGAACTGCTTGTACGGAAAAAAATGCGCTTGAAAAAAAATAATGTATACATTGTCCGTATTCCTAACGGTGTACAAGAGCTGTTGAAGGATTTGTACATCGTGTCTGAAGGCTTCTTGTTCACGGACGGGATTAATCGGGAGATTATTCGGAAAAACTGTTGTAAGCGGGCTTATCTGCGAGGGGCCTTTATGGCCGGTGGCTCTGTGAACAACCCGGAGGGATCGTCTTACCATCTTGAAATTTCCTCGATGTATGAGGAGCATTGTCAGGCACTGGTAGATCTAGCGAATGAGTTTCATCTGAATGCCCGCTGTATTGAGCGAAAAAAAGGCTTTATTCTCTACATCAAGGAAGGCGAGAAGATCATTGAGCTGCTCAGCATCATTGGGGCGCATCAGGCCTTGTTCAAATTTGAGGATGTACGTATTATGCGCGATATGCGCAACTCCGTAAATCGCATTGTCAACTGCGAAACAGCCAATTTGAACAAAACGATCGGCGCTGCGGTCCGGCAAATTGAGAACATCAAGCTGCTGGAGAGGGAAGTTGGTTTGGAGACCTTGCCGGACAAGCTGCGGGAAGTGGCAGAAATCCGACTGGCCCATCCTGATTTGAACTTGAAAGAGGTCGGGGAAATGCTCAAAGGGGTCGTCAGTAAATCCGGTGTAAATCACCGTCTTCGCAAGATTGACGAGATGGCGGACAAAATCAGGGGAGAAAATGGCCTGATTCCGTAAAAAAAGAATGTCTTTGGGGCTTTTTGCCGGTTTAATTAGTTTTTTTTCTAGTGTCTGTCCCGGGTTAATGTTATAATGTGATAAATAAAATGGAGTAAGTAGTGTCCAGATTTATTTGATGAGGGGGTAAGCTGACATGTCAAAACATCCGGTAGTCGTACGCTTGAAAACAGGACTGCACGCCAGACCTGCTGCGTTATTCGTACAGGAAGCGAATAAATATTCATCTGAAATTTTTGTGGAAAAAGAAGACAAGAAGGTTAATGCCAAGAGCATCATGGGTATTATGAGTCTTGCCATCAGTACAGGTACTGAAATTTATATTAGTGCTGAAGGCGCGGACGCCGAACAGGCTGTAAACGCTTTAGTAAGTCTGGTTAGCAAGGTGGAATTGGAAAATCAGTAAGCGGCTGTCTATTTTGTAGTACGGTATACGCTCTTTTCGTGAAAAGCCCCCTAGGGGCTTTTTTTATATCCATAAAAAGGGCCGAGTCCCTTTTTTAGTTTTGCGAATAGGACATCTGGAATTGGTCCAAGCTACATATCATTTATATCTCATGCTTGTTTTAAAAATGTGAGCCCTTGACTGCAACCTTTTTTCGTCTTTTCCGTCTGAAAGGTACAAACATTTCATGAAAGAGGTTGGGTACGATGAGACATTGGACAAAAACGATAAGCACAGCAGTTCTTGCAGGAGCATTATTGGCAGGGGGAGTAGCTGGGGGCTTGTGGACAGGGGCAGATCGCGCTTATGCCGCATCCACAGCCACGACGGTAAACAGCGTGATCAATGTGAATGGAAGCGGAGAAGTACTGGTTAAGCCCGATATTGCTTATCTTTCCATCGGTGTGCAATCAGAGGGAAATACAGCAGCCGCTGCCCAAAAAGCCAATGCTGCGAAAATAAACAAGGTTACACAATTGCTGAAAGAAAAATGGAGCATTAGCGCAGACGACATTCAGACTAGCCAGTTCTATGTGCAGCCTAACTATATCTACAACGAAAAAGAAGGACAGAAGCTCAAAGGCTACATTGCCAATCATACACTTTCCGTCAAATACCGCAATTTGGACAAAATCGGCCAGCTGCTGGATGAGGCTACAAATTCCGGGGCAAACAACGTGGATAATGTACAATTTTCAGTAGAAAATCCTTCCGTGTATGAAGAAGAGGCTATTGGCAAGGCGCTTGGCAACGCTCAATCTAAAGCCAGTGCTGTAGCTAAGGCAGCTAAACGCGGATTAGGGTCGCTTGTGAATGTGACGGTAGATGGCGGAGAGGCTCAGATTTTTACACAACGTGAGAATGCAATGGCAAAATCGATGCTGGATTTAGGGAGTGGAACAGAGATTCAGTCAGGCCAAGTGACGGTAAAAGTTCAGGTGTCGGCTCAATACGAAATGAACTAATACAGATCTTTAAATGAAGCCACAAGCGGCCTGTCTTTCTGCAGGTCAGCTTGCTGGCTTTTTTTTCATATCGAAACCATTTTGTAATGAGTCTGTCATAGCTAGGGGGTGTTAGGTGTATAGATTGAAATCAGGGCGTATACAGATTGTAAACTACATACAGTGAGGTATAGATATAATAAGACAGGTAATCAAAACACATAGTTAATACAGAGATATAATAGGAGGAATACTTAATGATGAACAAGCATACGAAAAAATGGGGCTCTGCTCTGCTGGCAGCAGGAATTCTGGCAGGAGTCGCAGTTATTCCCGCTTCCTATACTGAAGCAGCATCAACCAAACAGCAAGCGGCATCACAGAAACCAGGAATTTCTATTCAATGGAATGGCAAAACATTGTCGACCAAAGGAGTCCAGGTAAACGGAAGTACGCTGATTCCAGTAGCAGCGCTGCGCGACAGCCTAGGGATTCCAGTGAGCTATGATGCCAAGGAGGCTACCTACACTGTAGGCAGTGGGTACAACAAACTTTCTATTAGATCTTTTTCTTCTCCCCCGGATACCTATGTCAGCGTTAATGGGATCGGCACGCGCAACATGGATGCCAAGCTGATCGGTGGGAAGTTATACATTCCTATGAGTCTCCTGAAAGACTATCTGGGTATCAATGCTCAGTGGAATGCAGCCCAAAAAACAGTAACGTTGAGTAAAAGCCAGCTAAATCCGATCACCGTTACGTCGCAAACGCTTCCCGCTTCGAGTAATGCGAAGGTGTCTTACAAGGTGAAGTACCCGCAAATCAGCGGCAGTCAGTTGAATCCTGAGGCTCAGCAGGCAATTAACAGTGTGCTTAAAAAGCATGCGGAGGGAGTATTGGCAGCAGGCAAAAAGATGGTGGCTGAGGGAGAGGCTACAACAGAAAGACCGTATGAGTTCTGGAATGATTTTGCGATTGCCTATAACAAGGATGGTATTTTGAGTGTGATTATGCAGGATTACTCGTATCTAGGTGGCGCACACGGTATGACAGCACGTAAAGGATATACATTCTCCCTCGCTGATGGTAAACTGCTGCAATTATCTAACGTATTGAAAGCAAATCCGAACTACAAAAAGTTCCTCAATGCTGATTTGAAGAAAAAAGTCGATGCGCTGCAGGGCGGCGAAGGTTTTGACAAATTTAAAGAGCTGAAGGCGGATCAAAATTTTTATGTGACCAACAGTGGAGTAACCATCGTGTTTGATTTATATGAGTATGCACCATACGCGTATGGAATTCCAGAGTTCACCTACTCGTTTGCTCAACTGCTGCCTCAAGGCGGCAAGCCTTTGGCAGGATAAAATGAATAGTACCAAAAAAGCTGCCTACCGGATACGAATATCCAGGGCAGCTTTTTTATTTCTAGCTTTCCGAGGTACTAACTTCTCTTAAATACCTGCTGGAGTGGAGCTAGTTAGCACTTTATCAATAATACCGTATTCCTTGGCATCATCAGCGGACATGAAATAGTCACGGTCTGTGTCTTTTTCAATGCGTTCCAGTGGTTGACCTGTGCGATCTGCGAGAATGCGGTTCAATTTGTCACGCATTTTCAGAATGCGGCGGGCGCGGATTTCGATATCCGTTGCCTGACCTTGTGCACCACCCAATGGTTGGTGAATCATAATTTCACTGTTCGGCAAAGCAAAGCGTTTGCCTTTGGCACCAGCGTTCAGCAAGAACGCACCCATGGAGGCTGCCATACCTACACAAATCGTAGACACGTCAGGCTTAATGTATTGCATCGTATCGAAAATGGCCATACCGGCTGTAATGGAGCCGCCAGGACTGTTAATATACAAGTGAATATCTTTTTCAGGATCTTCGGCAGCCAAAAACAGCATTTGTGCAATAATAGAGTTGGCTACAACGTCATTGACGTCCGAGCCCAACAAAATAATGCGATCCTTCAACAGTCTGGAATAAATGTCATAGGCGCGTTCGCCGCGGTTACTTTGCTCTACTACCATAGGAACATAGCTCACGTCAAAAAACCTCCCTTAAATATCGTTAATGGATTTGGTGGACATGCCGATTACATGCCCCTACTTTATAAACTGTTACCGTAATAACCACATGATAAACAATTTCAAACAAAAAGTCAAAGAAAGTCAAACTAATGGTCAAAAAAAAGAGCGCAAAGGGCTCTTGTTGGTTAAAATGATGATATAGAAGCATTAAAGCGTTCATTTAAAATGGCGCGCCCGCGAGGAATCGAACCTCGATCTCAGGCTCCGGAGGCCTACGTCATATCCGTTGGACCACGGGCGCAAAATAATTTGTACAATTAAAAGCTAATTCATCAGCTAATTGGAAACAAAGATGATTATATGATATACGGCAGTGAATTGCAAGCTTTTATTATGTGCGCATATTCACATAAAAAGGTGAGAAATATAGGTTCAGATAGACTTGCATGTGAAGCAATTATTGGGTAAGATATACGTGGGACTTAAAAAGTTATCCCGGGACATTTTAAGACCAATTAGAGATATAGCTTTAGGGAAAGAACTTAGAAGTGTGCGGGAGTGGAAAGCATGCGAAAGATATTAGAAATACAGAAGCAGCTTCTGCCCGACCTCATGGATGTTTTGAAAAAAAGGTACACGATCCTGCGCCAGATCATGTTGTCCGATGTCATTGGACGCAGAACGCTGGCAGCTTCACTGGATATGACCGAGCGCGTGTTGCGCGCCGAAACCGATCTCCTCAAGGCCCAAGGGCTCATTGAGATCGAGAGTGTGGGCATGAAGGTGAGCAAAGCAGGGCTGGATCTGCTGGAACAGCTGGAGCCGATTGCGAACAACTTGTTCGGCCTGTCCCAACTGGAAGATCAGATTCGTCAAGCCTACGGCTTGAAGAAGGTGATTGTCGTTCCAGGGGACTCGGATGCTTCACCGTTAGCGAAGCAGGAGTTGGGCCGTGCTGGAGCAAAAGCGTTGCTGAGTGTTATGGACGACGAGGATGTGGTCGCGGTAACAGGAGGCACGACAATTGCAGATGTAGCGGAGCAACTGACACTGCCTGCTAATGGTTCGCTCAAGGGCGGGTGGTTTGTACCGGCACGCGGGGGGTTGGGAGAAAGCATGGAAATGCAGGCTAACACCATTGCTTCCACAATGGCCCGCAAAGTCGGCGCTCAATACCGTCTGCTCCATGTACCGGATTTGCTCAGCAATCATGCCTACAACTCGTTGCTTGAGGATACGAACATTCAGGATATATTGAGCCTGATTCGAAAGAGCCGTATCATCATTCACGGGATAGGCAACGCCATAGCGATGGCACGCAGACGCAAGCTTGACCCCGAAACCTTTGCCCAGATCAGCAGTGAGGGCGCGGTTGCCGAATCGTTTGGTTATTATTTCAACGAGGACGGTGTCGTTGTTCACCGCATGCTGACGCTTGGACTCCGCTTGGAGGACATTAGGCGTACCGAGACTGTTCTGGGTGTAGCTGGAGGCAAGAGCAAGGCGGCTGCTATTCATGCGGTGCTGCGTTTCGGCCAAGAAGACATTCTTGTCACCGATGAAGGCGCTGCTGCCGAGATTGTAAGCCATTATTTAAAAGGTTAATACAGATTGATTAAATGTGTTGTCTTGACGGGCTTTCGGGTCTGTCTTGAATATATAAAACTAAACTAAACGAACTTTGGGAGGAACTCACTCATGACAGTTAAAGTTGGTATTAACGGTTTCGGACGTATTGGACGCCTTGCTTTCCGCCGTATTCAAAACGTGGAAGGTATTGAAGTAGTAGCAATCAATGACTTGACAGATTCCAAAATGCTGGCACATCTGTTGAAATATGATACAACACAAGGTACTTTCCAAGGAGAAGTAGAAGTACATGAAGGCTTCTTCAAAGTAAACGGCAAAGAAGTTAAAGTCTTGGCTAACCGCAACCCTGAAGAACTGCCTTGGGGAGACCTGGGTGTAGACATCGTTCTGGAATGCACAGGTTTCTTCACAACTAAAGAAGCTGCTGAGAAACACTTGAAAGGCGGCGCTAAAAAAGTTGTTATCTCCGCTCCAGCTACTGGCGACATGAAAACTGTCGTTTACAACGTAAACCATGAAATTCTGGACGGAACTGAAACTGTAATTTCCGGTGCTTCTTGCACAACAAACTGCTTGGCTCCTATGGCTAAAACACTGCAAGACAAATTTGGTATCGTTGAAGGTTTGATGACTACAATTCACGCTTACACTGGCGACCAAAACACTTTGGATGCTCCACATGCTAAAGGCGACTTCCGTCGTGCTCGCGCAGCAGCTGAGAACATCATCCCTAACACAACTGGTGCTGCTAAAGCAATCGGCCTGGTTATCCCTGAGTTGAAAGGTAAACTGGACGGAGCAGCTCAACGTGTTCCAGTAGCAACAGGCTCCCTGACTGAGCTGGTAACAGTTCTGGAGAAAAATGTAACTGCTGAAGAAATCAACGCAGCGATGAAAGAAGCTTCCGATCCTGAAACTTACGGATACACTGAAGATCAAATCGTTTCTTCCGACATCAAAGGTATCACTTACGGTTCCTTGTTTGATGCAACTCAAACTAAAGTTCTGACAGTTGGCGACAAACAACTGGTTAAAACTGTAGCTTGGTATGACAATGAAATGTCCTACACTGCACAATTGATCCGTACGTTGGAATACTTCGCTAAATTGGCTAAATAAGAAATTTCTTATCGAGCAACATCATAGAGCGGAAACAGCAGTTATTGTTTCCGCTCTTTATATATCAAAATGTGCCTTAAATTCCTGTTTCGTAAAATTAAAAGGGTGCGGAGGAATATGGAGATGAACAAAAAGAGCGTACGTGATATAGAACTGAATGGAAAACGGGTGTTTGTTCGTGTAGATTTTAACGTTCCGGTTGAGGACGGTAAAATTACGGATGACAAGCGTATTCGCGAAACCTTGCCAACAATTAACTACCTGATTGAAAAAGGTGCAAAAGTTATTTTGGCGAGTCACTTTGGACGTCCAAAAGGTCAGGTCGTTGAATCCATGCGTCTGACTCCTGCTGGTGTGCGTTTGTCTGAACTGCTCAAAAAGCCTGTTGTTAAGGTGGACGAAGCAGTTGGTGAGGCTGTTAAAGCGAAAGTGGCTGAACTGCAAAACGGCGACGTGCTGTTGCTTGAAAATGTACGCTTCTACCCAGGAGAAGAGAAAAACGATCCTGAGCTGGCGAAGCAATTTGCTGAACTGGCTGACATTTTCGTGAATGACGCATTTGGTGCAGCACACCGTGCTCATGCTTCTACAGAAGGTATCGCGCATTTTCTTCCTGCTGTTTCCGGCTTGCTGATGGAGAAAGAATTGTCTGTAATCGGTAAAGCTCTTTCGAACCCGGACCGTCCTTTTACAGCCATTATTGGCGGTTCCAAAGTAAAAGACAAAATCGACGTGATCGACAACCTGCTGAACATTGCAGATAACGTAATCATTGGCGGCGGTTTGGCTTATACATTCTTTAAAGCTCAAGGTTATGAAGTGGGTCAATCCCTGCTGGATGAATCCAAACTGGACGTAGCTCTTGGATTTATCGAAAAAGCGAAGAAGCTCGGCAAAAAATTCTATCTTCCGGTAGATATCGTTATTTCTGACGATTTCAGCGCTACAGCGAACACGAACATTGTAGACATTGACGGTATTCCTACAGATTGGGAAGGCGTAGATATCGGACCGAAAACTCGTAAAATCTATGCTGATGTGATCAAAAACTCCAAATTGGTTGTTTGGAATGGACCAATGGGCGTATTTGAAATGGAACCTTTCGCTGGCGGTACTCGTGAAGTAGCGGAAGCTTGCGCAACAACAGAAGCATACACCATCATTGGTGGCGGTGATTCTGCGGCTGCGGCTGAGAAATTCCACCTGGCTGACAAAATGGATCACATTTCCACTGGCGGCGGCGCATCCCTGGAATTTATGGAAGGCAAAGCACTTCCGGGTGTTGTTGCACTTAACGATAAGTAATCAAGCGTTTAACGCGTAATAAAGGCTTTAGGGCATCTAATAGTTAGGAGTTGAAACCATTGAGAACACCGATTATCGCGGGTAACTGGAAGATGTTCAAAACCGTTCCAGAAGCTAAGACCTTCATCGAAGAGGTCAAAGGTAAAGCAGAGGTTGCAGGAGTGGAAAGCGTAATCTGCGCTCCATTTACAAATCTTCCTGCTCTGGTTGAAGCAGTAAAAGGCACATCCATTAAAATTGGCGCACAAAACCTGCATTTTGCAGAAGATGGTGCGTTCACAGGTGAAATCAGCGGCGGAATGTTGAAGGATCTGGGCGTAGACTACGTTGTAATCGGACACTCCGAGCGTCGTGAGTATTTCAACGAAACAGACGAAACGGTAAACAAAAAGGTTCATGCGGCATTCCGCCACGGCCTGACTCCGATCGTATGTGTAGGCGAAAAGCTGGAAGACCGTGAAGCAGGTCAAACCAAAGAGGTTGTAAAAGTGCAAACTGTAGCAGCTTTTGCTGGCTTGGCCAAGGATCAGGCTGCACAAGTCGTTGTTGCTTATGAGCCAATTTGGGCGATCGGAACAGGAAAATCCTCCACTTCGCAGGATGCGAATGAAGTGATCTCCTATATCCGCAGTCTGATTAAAGAGCTGTATGATGAAAGTACAGCTAATGCTGTACGTATTCAATACGGTGGCAGTGTAAAACCTGAAAATGTTGCTGAGTACCTGGGTCAAAGCGATATCGACGGCGCGCTTGTGGGCGGTGCCAGTCTTCAACCGGCGTCGTACATCGCGCTTGTTGAGGGGGCGAAGTAAGATGGCAGCACCAAAACCGGTAGCTTTAATTATTATGGACGGATTCGGACTGCGCGACAACGTGGAAGGCAATGCGGTTGCACAGGCCAACAAACCGAATTACGACCGGTATTTAAAACAATATCCTCATGCAACGCTGACCGCTTCTGGTGAAGCGGTGGGTCTGCCGGAAGGACAAATGGGCAACTCCGAAGTAGGTCACTTGAACATCGGCGCAGGCCGCACTGTGTATCAAGACTTGACTCGTATTTCGAAGTCCATTCGCGAGGGTGAATTCTTCAATAACGAAACATTGGTTAAAGCCGTTCAGCATGCCAAGAAGAACAACGCCAAGCTTCACCTGTACGGACTTCTGTCCGACGGCGGCGTGCATAGCCATATCAGCCATCTGTTCGCTATGCTGGACCTGGCGAAAAAAGAAGGATTAACCGAAGTGTACATTCATGCTTTCATGGATGGACGCGACGTTATGCCTGACAGCGGCGTAGGCTTCATGCAACAGCTGATCGCTAAAATTCAGGAAGTGGGCATTGGCCAAATTGCGACCGTACAAGGACGTTATTACGCAATGGACCGCGACAAACGTTGGGAACGTGTTGAGAAGTCTTACCGTGCAATCGTATACGGGGAAGGTCCTCAATATACTGACCCACTGGAAGCATTAAAGGAATCGTATGAAAAATCAGTGTTCGATGAATTTGTGGAGCCAACTGTTATTGTGAAGGCCGACGGAAGTCCTGTAGGGCTGGTCGAAAGCAATGACTCTGTTGTATTCCTGAATTTCCGTCCTGACCGTGCGATTCAACTGTCTCAAGTATTTACCAATGAGGATTTCCGTGGTTTTGACCGTGGGCCCAAATGGCCTAAGGATCTGCACTTTGTTTGCCTAACTTTGTTCAGTGAAACGGTTGGAGGCTTTGTAGCCTATGAACCGAAAAACCTGGATAATACGTTTGGCGAAGTGCTGGTACAAAACAACAAAAAGCAATTGCGTATTGCTGAGACAGAAAAGTATCCGCACGTTACTTTCTTTTTCAGTGGCGGACGCGATGTAGAACTGCCTGGCGAAACTCGTATTTTGATCAATTCGCCAAAAGTAGCTACGTATGATCTGAAGCCTGAAATGAGTGCGTATGAGGTTGCGGATGCAGCAGTGAAGGAAATCGAAGCTGACAAGCATGACGCAATCATCCTGAACTTTGCCAATCCCGATATGGTTGGACACTCCGGCATGCTGGAACCAACTATTAAGGCGGTAGAGGTGACGGATGAATGTGTTGGACGTGTTGTTGACGCGGTTAAAGCCAAAGGCGGCGTGGTTATTATCATTGCCGACCATGGTAACGCGGATATGGAAATTGATGAGCAGGGACGCCCGTTCACAGCTCATACGACGAATCCGGTTCCGTTCATTTTGACTGACGAAAATATCGTTTTGCGTGAGCATGGAATTCTGGCTGACGTAGCTCCAACGCTTCTGGATTTAATGCAACTTCCGCAACCTGCGGAAATGACAGGAAAATCTATGATTGCATCCCGCAAGTAAGCTTGATTTAATAAATATAGGCTTGACCAATAAATTATGATTCACAAAGGAGATTAAGTACAAATGACTATTATTTCTGACGTGTACGCTCGCGAAGTCCTCGACTCCCGTGGTAACCCTACGGTTGAAGTTGAAGTATATCTGGAATCCGGCGCTATCGGTAGTGCCATCGTTCCTTCCGGTGCCTCCACTGGTGCTCACGAAGCTGTAGAGCTTCGCGATAACGACAAATCCCGTTACCTGGGTAAAGGTGTTCTGCAAGCTGTTAAAAACGTGAACGAAATCATCGCTCCTGAAGTGATCGGCTTGGATGCTTTGAACCAAGTAGAAATCGACACTTTGATGATCAAATTGGATGGTACACATAACAAAGGTAAATTGGGTGCAAACGCAATTCTGGCTGTATCCATGGCTGTTGCTCGCGCTGCTGCTGAAGCTCTGGGCTTGCCGCTGTACACTTACCTGGGTGGATTCAACGCTAAACAATTGCCAGTACCAATGATGAACATCGTTAACGGTGGCGCTCATGCCGACAACAACGTTGACGTTCAAGAGTTCATGGTTCTGCCTGTAGGCGCTCCTACTTTCAAAGAAGCTCTGCGTATTGGTGCGGAAATCTTCCACAACCTGAAATCTGTACTTAACTCTAAAGGTTTGAACACAGCTGTTGGTGATGAAGGCGGTTTTGCTCCTAACTTCAAATCCAACGAAGAAGCTCTGTCCACGATTATCGAAGCAATCGAAAAAGCCGGTTACAAACCAGGCGTTGACGTATTCCTCGGTATGGACGTTGCTTCCACTGAGTTCTACAAAGATGGAAAGTACACACTGGAAGGCGAAGGCAAATCCTTCACTTCTGCTGAGTTCGTTGACCTGCTTGCTTCTTGGGTTGATAAATACCCAATCGTTACCATCGAAGATGGTTGCTCCGAAGATGACTGGGAAGGTTGGAAATTGCTCACTGAGAAACTGGGCAGCAAAATCCAATTGGTTGGTGACGACCTGTTCGTAACGAACACAGAACGTCTGGCTAAAGGTATCGAAGAAAACATCGGTAACTCCATCCTGATCAAAGTAAACCAAATCGGTACGCTGACTGAAACATTCGACGCTATCGAATTGGCTAAACGCGCAGGATACACAGCTGTAATCTCTCACCGTTCCGGTGAATCCGAAGACAGCACAATCGCTGATATCGCTGTTGCAACAAATGCAGGCCAAATCAAAACAGGTGCTCCTTCCCGTACTGACCGTATTGCGAAGTACAACCAATTGCTCCGCATTGAGGATCAACTGGGTGAACTGGCTCAATACCACGGCCTGAAATCTTTCTACAACCTGAAAAAATAATATTGCGCCAACATGCTGACGGTGTTTCAAGCTTTGTGGTTGATGATCACGAGGCTTGGACGCACGAAGCTTTTACGCAATGATCCAACAGACCTGCTCGCTACTGTGAGCAGGTCTGTTTTTGTTAATTGTCTGTGTATACGTGTATATAAGTAGATGAGCATGCAGATGTATCTTTGTAAAGGTTTGATCGGAGTCAATCGTCATAGCTGGTTGTTATCTACTGGAAGTTGTGGTAAAATGAAAGTAGTGTTTTGCGTTAATTTCCGGCTATTCATAACATGATATGGACATGTTTTCATAAAAGAGGCTGTGTTGTTTTGCAAAACAGATGTATACGCTCAGGGAGGTGGGATTTTTCATGGAAATCTTTTTGAAAGTGCTGCTCATTGTGTTCTCGATTGCTGTTATTGCGGTTGTTTTACTGCAAAAAGGGAAAAGTGCAGGTTTGTCCGGTGCCATCTCTGGCGGTGCTGAGCATCTGTTCGGCAAGACAAAAGCTCGCGGTATGGATTTGATTTTGCAACGCGCAACTGCCGTTTTGGGTGCGTGTTTTATGATTGTTGCCGTTCTGGTTGCATTTTTTGCAAAATAAGATAAATATCTACATTAAGCCTTCGTTTCACTGGAAACGGGGGCTTTTTTGGATTTTAGACAGGCAGGGATGCCGTCGATTAAATTCGTGTATACTAGGGTATGAGTATATAAGAGCCTTGTAACAGGAACAAGGAACATGCGGATTATTACTGAAAATTAAAGGTTGCCCGAGGTGGACAAAATTATGATAACAGAGCAACAACTACTTGATTTTATGCGAGAGACCGCATACAAGCCTATGACATACCAGGAGCTGGAGCAGCATTTTGACATTAAGGACGCAGAAGAGTTTCGCGAATTCCTTAAGCTCTTGAACGCACTGGAGGAAGATGGGAAAATTTTACTGACCCGCACAAACCGTTATGGTGTGCCGGAACGGATGGATTTGCAGCGCGGGCGCTTGCAGGCTCATGCCAAGGGCTTTGCTTTTTTGATTCCAGAGGACCGGGAGCACCCGGATGTATACATTCATGCTAACGATTTAAAGAGCGCGATGAATGGAGACACGGTGCTGGTAAGAGTGACGTCAAAGGGACCTGCGGGTGGCCGATTGGAAGGCGAAGTCGTGCGGATCGTGAAGCGCGCTGTGCTTCAAGTGGTGGGTGTGTTTCAGAGCCACGAAGCATACGGTTTTGTTTTGCCGGATGATAAGCGCATTAACCGGGATATTTTTATTCCAAAGGACAGCTTCAACGGAGCTGTGAACGGGCAAAAGGTCGTTGTGCGTATTGTGAGCTACCCGGAGGGACGGGCGGCAGCGGAAGGCGAAGTGCTGGAGGTGCTGGGTCACAAGGACGATCCAGGCGTCGACATTTTGTCGGTGATTCGCAAGCATCAGCTTCCGGAGGCTTTCCCCGATGAAGTGACAGCGGAAGCGGATCAGGCTCCCGACGCGATTACGGAGGAAGAAATTGTACGTCAGGGACGTCGCGATTTGCGTGATAAGATCATTGTTACGATTGATGGCGAGGATGCCAAAGACCTGGATGATGCGGTTAATGTAGAGCGTCTGCCGAACGGAAACTACCGTCTGGGCGTTCATATTGCCGACGTAGGGTATTATGTGCGTGAGAACTCCAAGCTGGATCAGGAGGCTTATAACCGCGGCTGTAGCGTTTATTTGGTCGACCGTGTCATTCCTATGCTTCCACACCGGCTTTCCAACGGGATTTGTTCTTTGAATCCGCAGGTGGATCGCTTGACTTTGTCCTGTGAAATGGAATTCAACGAGCATATGAAGGTTGTAAAGCATGATATTTTCACCAGTGTGATTAAGACGAAGGAACGAATGACATACACCAACGTTCGCAAAATCCTCGAAGAGGAAGATGCCGAATTGATGGAACGGTACAAAGATCTGGTAGAAGTATTCCGTACGATGAAGGAACTGGCATTGAAGCTGCGTGCTAACCGGATGCGCCGGGGTGCGGTTGATTTCGATTTTGATGAAGCGAAAGTGATTGTGGACGATGAAGGTAAAGCTGTCGATATCGTAAAAAGAGATCGTACGATAGCCGAGCAAATTATCGAGGAATTTATGCTGGCAGCCAATGAAACCGTGGCCGAGCATTTCCACTGGCTCAAGGTGCCTTTCCTCTACCGGATTCATGAGGACCCGGACCCGGAGAAGCTGCAAAATTTCATGGCGTTTGCCGCTAATTTTGGACACCAGATCAAAGGCCGTGGGAATTCCATTCACCCGCGTGCGTTGCAAACGTTGCTGGAGGACATTCAGGGCACGAAGGAGCAGACGGTGCTTAGTACCATGATGCTGCGTTCGATGAAGCAGGCGAAGTATGATGCAGAGTCTACAGGGCATTTTGGACTGGCTGCGGAGTATTATTCTCATTTTACATCGCCAATTCGCCGTTATCCTGATTTGGTGATTCACCGTGTCATTCGTGAGGTATTGGAGAATGGCGGGGCTTTGACAGATGAGCGTCAGGAATATCTGACTGCACGCATGCCAGATATTGCGCAGCAATCCTCCGAGCGAGAACGTGTGGCTGTGGATGCAGAGCGCGACACAGAGCAAATGAAAAAGGCTGAATACATGCTGGACAAGGTTGGCGAGGAGTTCGAGGGCATCATCAGCAGCGTAACCAGCTTCGGTATGTTCATCGAGTTGGACAATACGGTGGAGGGTCTGACGCGCTTGAGTGCGCTTACGGATGACTATTACCATTTTGACGAGCAGCATATGGCGCTAATCGGTGAACGCACCTCTAAGGTATTCCGCATCGGAGATGAGGTCAAGGTTCGTGTCGCCCGCGTCAATATGGAGGATTACACAATTGACTTCGAGCTTGTCGATATGAAGCAGCGGCAACGCCGTGAGCGGACGGGCGGCTCGGGACAAGGCGGAGGCTTTGCGCGTGGCGAGGGCCGCGGTAAAGGCCGCGATGGACGTGACCGCAAGGGCGGCAAGGACAAGGCTGGCAGAGAGCGTAAAGGCGGTCGTGAAGCGGCTGGGAAGCCTAAAGAGGCCGGCAGCGGAGGCATTAGCACCACAGGTCGCGCAGGCCGCGGTGGTGGAAACGGAGCCGGCTCGGCAGGCAGCTTTGGCTTTGGTAGTGGCAAGGGCGGATACAATTCGCCAATCGCCGGTACAAGCAAACGCCGGAAGAAGAAGACATCTGCTAGCGGTATTTTTATCGGCAGTGCAGCTACACCAGGCAGTGACGCCGGATCAAGCGGTGAAGGTGCCGGGCGTCGCAAACGGAAGAATAAAGGCGGTAGTGGAGGTAACGGCACCGCTGCATTTGTACGAAAAAAGAAGAAGTAATCAGGATAGACCGCTTATTGCTGGCTGAATTGATTGTTTCAGCGTGTAAAGCTGATTCTAGGGTATGTACGAGAGTGGCTTCCGTCTGCTGTGATAGATGGAGGCCACTTTGTTTTTGAAGTATGTAAATCATATGAATCGCGAGTGCAGGAGTGAGAGCTTGTCTTTCTTGCTTTTACCATCTGAATTTTGTTACAATATGTTTCTAGGTGGAGCTTGGTAGCCATCAGATGAAATGCTTGGATTTAGAAGTTGATTACGTTATTCAAAGGAGTGGTATTCATGGGTAAGAAGGCAGACGGGAAAGTGCTCGCCCAGAACAAAAAAGCTTCCCATGACTATTTTATTGAGGACACCTACGAGGCGGGCATGGTGTTAACGGGAACGGAGATCAAGTCCTTGCGGAATGGTCGATCCAACATCAGTGATGCTTTTGCTACGATCCGTAATGGCGAGATTCATATTCACAATATGCACATCAGTCCCTTTGAGCAAGGTAATCGCAACAATCCAACCGATCCGACGCGTACGCGTAAGCTACTGCTGCACAAAGAGCAGATTCGTAAGCTTATCGGTCTGTCCAAACAGGAAGGCTATACGATCGTACCGCTCAAGATTTACGTGCGCAACGGCTATGCCAAACTGCTGCTTGGATTGGGCAGAGGTAAAAAGCAGTATGACAAGCGGGAAACGGCTGCCAAACGCGATGCACAGCGTGATATCCAACGCGCTCTGCGTGAGAAGCAAAAAATTGCGAGATAGGTTGCTGCATTATCATGTATGGTACAAATTACGTGGATAAGCTACTTGTTCCTGTAATGGTGCTATTTTATCGAGCTGAAATGGCTTCATTCCGTTTCGTTATGACATGTAATATGGTATACTAACGAAGTAGTAAGTTTTCAAATGTATTTTGTGTTCAACTTGGTTCGACTGTTGAATCTCAGGATTCAGCTTCCGATATTATGCATGCTTATGCTCCGGTATTTCCGGATTAATCCGTGGAGCCCTTTTTTAATGAGGGGGCGTTTATGGATTCGACGGGGATAGTTCGAGCATGGGTAGCGGGTAGTGGGGACGCGTCCGCTTCATCAACGCTAAAGCCTATTAAACGGCAAACAACAAAACAACTACGCTTTCGCAGCTTAATAACCTGTGAGCGTGCTCCTCTCCTGCATCGCCCATGTGCCGGATGTAGGGGCTAACCTATAGTGGGATACGCTGTCACATCTCCGCCTGGGGTGTGCTGAAGAAGACAATCAGGCTGACCCAACGTACAGCCGGTTACGGGGCGGTACTCGGGTGACATCAAAACTGTGACTACACCCGTAGAAGCTTATGTGTCGTTATCTTCGGACAGGGGTTCGACTCCCCTCGCCTCCATATGGAAATTACAGCAAAACCCGCTGACCTGATGGTTAGCGGGTTTTGCTGTCTACGGAGACGCAGCGGGTTGACTCGTAGAATAAGCATCGGTGGTAAAGTCAACCGGAGTGCAACTTTATGTAGTTAGTAATAAGGAATATACCTCTCAAAATACTCTCTTAGGTTATCGTCACAAACATAGATGTATGTTCCTCTGATACCACGAGTTAGAAAAACCGCATATGTATTAAGAATGTAAGCTTTCAGTTCTTCAACAGTTATTCCATTCTTTACTTTGTTGTCGAAAAAATTATCCTTATTTATTTTTATCATATTGTCCAATTTATCAAAAACGAGATCTGGACCAATAATAACTCCGGCATAGTTTAAATCAAGTCCAGGCAATGTATAAATACTACCCATCTCTTTTTTAGCATTTAAATTGCTTAACCAACCGCCTGTCTGACTGTTCCATTTAATGTTAACACCGTCAATACAGATATCTACTAATTTGTTGTCTTCTTTACCTTTCCATTCCCAAGCATATCCTGTACAAAGCCTGCATAGCCCCATGTCTTTTTCCTTTACATCAAGGGCGTTCACCATATCGGAAAACGAGGTGAAAAGTTTAAAATCATAGTTTTCAAATGCAAGATTGTTAGTAGTTTTTTGATAAAGCACATCGTAGATGTAAGGGACATAGCTATCGCCAGCTTTTATTCGCATCTGTTCATCTAGCTCTATAGGACGAATCCCCCGCTTTCTTTCATACAGTCTTTCTTCAAATTGTTCGCGTGTTATGTCGGAAGGACTTGTACTTTGTTTTCCGTCATAGAATAGAATCTGGCAGTTGGAATTAGCCATAATCCAATCCAATTCATCGTGTGTTTTATCGAATCCGAGTCGGACATTCCCTGTTTTAAAATGTACGTAATACATTCCGAGATTTTTACCTCTTCTCAGTCGTTGGGCTTCATCGCAAATAATAATGTCGTAGTGTTGTTTGGTGACTTCCACTGGGCTGATAACGTCTTTTTTGCTCAACCCCTCCGTATTCTTAAAAACTTCTTGAATTTCGCTGCGAGTGCAGGGATTTGCATACACCAATGCGATTTTTTTATCTCTATAACGCTCATTGCTTTTTAAATAATGGAACAGTGAAGTGGCTACAACAGTTTTCCCGGTTCCCGCATCACCTCTTATGAGAATTGGCCTTGTATTGAAAGTCGGTTCATGTGGTAGAGTCTCACCTGAATCAATGGTGTGAACAATACTTGTTAAGGTCTTGTGTTGTTCTTCGGTTAGGGTAGTATGAGGAGAGTACTTATATGCATTTGAGTTAATGATCGTATTAAATTCTTTCGTTTTTACCAGCCCTTTTTCTTCAAGCTGGAACCATAGCTTATCAAAATGCCGTTCAAAATCATTCTTTCTTTGGTAATGCGGCTTTTGGCCGTCACTTCCATTTACAATATGAAACTTTTTATCAACCTTCATTAGTTTTATTAGCAGGTTTTCATAATGCTTGGCTGGTGTTTCCTCCATTGGTGATCCAGTAATTATATGCATTTTGTTAAAAAGGTATTTTTTATTCTTATTTTTTTGGGAGTTGCTAGCGTGTTCCTTCGCTCTTCTGATGGAGTTGTTGGTTTCACCAATGTAGGCCTCTTTACCATTTTCTAATATGTAGACGCAGTGATAGTCAAAAGGGATGTCCCATTCATCAAAGTTTTTATTGGTATAATCATAGGTTTCTATCTTAAACATAATTCCTCCTACTGGGGGTTAATTTGGGGTTCACGGTTCTTGTAAAATTATCTTTGCAAAATATTGTGTTGTTGTCAAAGTGAATGCTGGCAGTTATCCATATAAAGGGAGTGATTATACTAGCTGTATCCAAGTGCAGTTCTCGGTGCCTCCAATAGTTGGCTCGGACGATCATCCCCAGCCGAAAAGATTAGTAGTAGGTTAAGGCAAGTAAACGAGCTATACAACGAACCCTTGCTAGGGTGACATCAAAACCGTGACTACACCCGTAGAAGCCTGTGTGGCGATATTTTTGGGCAGGGTTCGACTCCCCTTTCCTCCATTTATACCACTAGAAAAAGCGACCTGCCTCGGTCGCTTTTTTGCATCTCCGTATGATTTAATTACCACACAATACTTCTTAATTATTTCGGCCAATTCCTCAAATACGTATTTGTGATTGACCATGTCTACCGTGAAGTCTTCGGCATATTTGGTTCGGCTGACTTTCCCTCCTGCCTCCAGATTCCCAAACACTTTTTTAGCAGTTCGTTTTCCCGCCGGAGCTGTTAAACGTAGCGGTTCTGATTCGCATATTGGGCTCGTCTTCCCCGCTGATCCAGCAGGCCCAATTCACCCATTCTCGCGATTTACACATTCAACGCTCCATCCGAACCTTATCTTGTATTCCCAAGTGAGCGTAATCTGTCGGTACGTCCAGTTTTCCTTAACGTGCGGGCGGATCGCCTCCATCTTTAGCTCCTCTGCACACGTCTTAAGCTTTTGACCTTTTATCGCCATGAAAAATGCACTGGTTAGTGTCAAATTTCTACCCGTAGGGATATTCATCCAATTAATTTCTAGCAAAAATGAACCAGGAAATATCTCCTAATATACACCGCAATTTAGGACGTTGAAAGGAGGGGGATATTGACGAATGATGACGAATTAGTTCGAAATTATGGGAAAGAGTCTTATATAATACTAATTTCTCCCCCTTGAAGATTATGGATAGACGCTGTAGTTTGAATGTAAGTCGCATTAGTTTGACTCATGTATTGTGACTTTTTTCTCATTATAAAGTTTGGATGTGTTTCATTAATATGATTACACGAGGGGAGGTGGATCGAGAAACTTGTCGGTATTTTGATAACGGTTCAATGGTGTATGCAACAAATCAAATTTGGGAGGATTGGAAATGAAAAAGAGGATTACAAATGTAATGAGTATTGTTTTATTGTTTTCTCTTGTAATATCTTTAATAGGATTGCAAGGTACTAAAATTTATGCTGCTGGTCTTTCGATCATCGACGGTGGAGGCTGGAATGAAACTGCGTATGTAGAATGGTCACCTGAAAGCAATGCGGAGGGATATAATGTATATGTTAAACCTGTAAACGCGTCAGATTCTTACTATCAACAAATTGATAGTGAATTAATCCGAAAATACCCTTCCTATTGGAGAGCTGATGCCGTAGGTCTTGCAGCTGGAGATTATGTAATGAAGGTTGAAGCCAGGCTGCCAGGCGGATCAACGGTAAGTGCTGTTTCAAAAAAGCTATCCGTAGCGTCATATGATAGATCCGGATTTGCTTTCTCATCAAAATCGCAATATGGCACGGGCTCGGGTGCTTATAATGAAGACGGAACACTTAAGAATGGTGCCCAGGTTCTTTATGTAACATCCAAGACTGCACAAACATTGACCCTCGATGTGAAAATCAATAGCTCAGGTCGTGTTCAAAAAGGTGTTGGTCTGGGCGAGATTTTGGCATTAAGACAAAAAGGCTATGATACAACACCACTTGCAATCAGATTTATTGGGAAAGTTACAGAAGATGACATGAAAGGACAACTGAATAGCAGTGGATATCTTCAAGTAAAAGGCAAAAAAAATTATTCGGAAATGAATATGACGGTTGAAGGTATCGGAGACGATGCTTATGCTTACGGATGGGGAATACTTCTTAGATATGTCGGAAATGTGGAAGTGAGAAATCTGGGTCTGATGTTGTTCCCTGATGACGGTATTTCAATGGATACAGGAAATGCGAATGTTTGGGTGCATAATAATGATATATTCTATGGATCTGCAGGAGGAGATGCTGACCAAGCAAAGGGAGATGGTTCCACAGACGTTAAAAATGGATCGACGTATATTACAATCTCTTATAATCACTACTGGGATTCAGGAAAATCAGCTTTGGTCGGCTTAAGTGAATCGTCAGAATTCTTTGTCACCTTCCACCATAACTGGTTTGATCATTCAGACTCCCGTCATCCACGTATAAGAGTGGCATCTGTTCATATATATAATAACTTCTTTGATGGAGTTTCAAAATATGGTGTCGGTGCTACAATGGGAGCTTCAGCCTTTGTAGAATCTAATTATTTTAGACATGCTAAATATCCAATGCTGAGCTCTTTGCAAGGTACGGATGCTTTAGGGGAAGGTACATTTTCGGGCGAAAACGGAGGTGTGATTAAGGCCTACAACAATAGTATAGTTGATGCTGCCAGTCTGATTTATGCAAACTCCAATAACGGGACAGCTCCGGCAAATAAAAGCTCATTTGATGCGTACTTAGCTTCGTCGAGAAATGAGACCGTACCAAGCTCATACAAAGCATTAAAAGGAGGGACAGCGTATAACAACTTTGATACAAGCGTTGATACTGGAGTAAATGGTGCTGACATTGATAATGTAAGCGATGTTGAACAAATTGTTACTGCAAAAGCTGGACGCCTAAATAACGGAGACTTTACATGGGAATTTGATAATTCCGTTGATGACACGTCGTATGCACTCAATTCAGCTCTAATGGCTAAAATAAGAAGCTACACAACTCAACTTGTGTCTGTAGGGGGGGATTCAATCCCAACGGAGCCAACGCCGACTCCTATTTCAGAACCAACTCCGGAACCAACACCAACGCCTATTCCGGAACCGACACCGGGGCCAACTCCAGAACCAACCCCAGAACCGACACCGACTCCTGTTCCGGTACCAACACCTGGAGAACGGGTTCATAACTTTACTATATCTGGAACTAATAGTTACTTATTTGATATTAAAGGGAATCTTTCGGCAAACAAGGGAACTGTAGAGTATAATGGTTTGACTCTAACTCAATGCTTAAAAATCGAGAGCTCAACCAGTATTGGGTTTACCACTACGGAAGCTTCAACATTAACATTGGTGTTTAGTTCAGCAGACGGAACAAAAATCAAGGTTGATGGAACCAGTTATCCAATAACTGATGGTATTGTCAGCGTATCACTTGCTCCTGGCGCACATACCATTACAAAAGATAGTCCTACAAATCTTTATTACATGGAATTGAAATAGATTATCTGATGAGATAGGGACCAAAACACCGAATTGATTTGCACATGTTTATGATTAATTTTGTGCCTTAACTTGCTCTAACTCTGATGAATGCTCAGGTCCTTTTCCGTAGCTGTATTGTTTACCGACAGACGCTCTATCGCTACTTGAACGAACGTATAATAGCCCGACCGTGTGAGGTCGGGCTATTGTTGTATAACTCTATTTTGCATGCTCATCTGGCTGATGAATACCAAAAATATTTCCTTCTGTGTCCATGTAATACCCTTGCCACGCCATTCCAGGCAGTGCATGCTTTGGCAGTGCAAGTTTGCCTCCAAGATTAAGAATTTTTGTTTCAGTAGAATCGTAATCTTCCACTCCCATAGTGCATGCATAACCATTCATAGCCTGACTAGGTTGGGGGGAAGCACCTTGACGCTGCATCAAAGCCCCGTTGATTCCGGGTTCATTTGCATCGCCTGTCACAGCTCCAAAATAAGGCGTTCCAGCATAGTCACTCCAATCCTCAAATGTCCATCCAAATACCTCGCCATAAAACTTCTTGGCACGTTCCATGTCATCTACATGAATTTCGAAATGAACGAGTCGGCCCATGATTTCCTCCTAGTTTTGACATCCTGCATTTTTCTAATATTATACTTCCCTATTTCGCTAAATATATAAAATTTAACTGATTTTTTTGTAGTTTGTACTAATAAGAGCCATGAACTCACCTTTCCCAGATGTACAGGACTCCATGCCTCGGTTTGGCTGAGATATTGGATATACGAATCGCCTTTGCCTTCCCCTTTTTTAAATATGGGCCTCAATAGAAGAAAGAGTACGAAAACCAGCATCTCTGCTTTTTACTCGATGTTTCAGATTACAGCATCCGTGTCGCGAAGTGAATGAGGCCAGTCGCCTTCCCAACGGTATTTATCTTTTAAAATTTTGGCACTCAATTCTAAACAAATATGCACTACCAGGTCTGGATAAAGTTGTTCCATTCTAGCTATTAGGTTGGCAGAATCTGTTGATTCTGTGAGATGATGCATAAAATCTTTCAAATAACATCGTGTAAATTTGATACCATTTGGATTGTAAGGTCTGTCATTTGGAGCATGCCCAGGGATGATGACTTCTGGTTTCAATGCTTCTAATGTGTCGAGATTATCAAGCCATGCCTGTCGATCCTCTGGGAATCGAGCATCAGCTACCCAAACATGTGCATCGGAGAAAACCAAATCACCAGCGACTAGCGTTTTAATGGATGGAATCCACAAAATGGCTTCATGCTCAGCGTCGCCTCGCATTAACCCCAGGATGTCTATTTGTTCACCATCAACTGTGAGATGCGGTTCTTCTATGCGTTCAATATTTACCACGGTTTTAGAGCCGTTATTACCCAGGACCTCAGTTCCCCAGTAATCGATTTTGAAGCTGAAAGCCGCATTAGCTTCTTCAGCTACTTCTTTGTATGCCATTACGCGTGCGTTTGGAAATGCTTCCTTGATTACACCCAATCCTAGATAATGGTCTGGGTGAAAATGACTGATAAAGATTTGTTTTAGTTCACGACCTGTTTCGAGTATTTCGGCCACTAAACGAAGTGCGTTGGAACGGCTAAATTGAGCATCGAAGAGTAACGCTTCAGTAGGACCATATATAATAGTCGAGCTTACACCGAACCCATCATGTTGATCGCTACTAATAAATACTTTTGTTTGTAACTGGCTTGTCATGTTGTATGCCCCTTTCTTTCGGTTAATAGTTTGTAAGAAAAAAATTCTTGGTGATTTCTTCTGGCCTTCCTGCACGTCCCATTGATTGTAACTTCTGCCCATTTTTGCGAGTTGTTACTCATAATATTACACCTTTTCCCAACAGAAATGTTTGAAGATTCTCATATTGGTGTGTGAAGCAATCCAAGGTTAATCTTTTTTTTGAAAAAGTATTGACACGGATAGAAAAATATTATATCTTTATATCAAGATAAATAAATTAAAGATATAACTGATCAGAACATTTTGAATATGGAGGTATACACATGCTTACAATTTTAAACAGAATTAATCAGCTTGCAAAAAAAGCACAAGAAGTCGGATTAACTGAAATTGAAAAGACTGAACAAACCGATCTTCGCAAAGAATACCTTCAAATTTTTCGGGGTTCTGTAAAAAGCATTCTCTTGAATGCTACGATCTATGATCCAAATGGAGATGATGTTACTCCTCAAAAACTAAGAAGAGAGCAGGCACAATTAGTTAAAGAATGAATTTAATTTTTGCCTAATATCTTTAATTAAGCAATCTTAAAACAAGTATAATTGGAGGATGATTTTATGTTGGCAAGTGGATTGTTACTGGTACGTTTGGTGGTTGGATTGTTATTGGTGGGGCACGGAGCTCAGAAACTTTTTGGCTGGTTTGGCGGCTATGGTCCAAAGGGTACCGGCGGTTGGATGGAATCGATCGGAATTAAGCCCGGAGTATTCATGGCAGTGTCCGCTGGGCTGATGGAATTGCTGGGAGGAGCTCTATTTGCTTTAGGACTGCTCACTCCGCTGGCTGCACTCTTAATTACGGTAACTATGCTCGGAGCGATTGTCAAAGTACATGGACCAAATGGAATCTGGTCAACAGCTAACGGCTATGAATATCCGCTAGTTCTTATTGCCATCGTAATCGGTATTGCGTTGACAGGAGCAGGTTCATATTCCATCGATGCAATACTTAAATAAAGCGTGAATGCAGGCTATTAAAAATTACCAAGCACGAAAAACAAAGGTTTCTACTATTAGAGGAGGGTTTCATATGTCACTTCAAACTACAGGTATCCATCATATTACAGCTTTTGCGGGTAATCCGCAGGCAAATGTCGACTTCTATGCCGGCATCCTTGGACTTCGGTTATTGAAGAAAACAATCAACTTCGATGCTCCTGAAGTTTACCACTTATACTTTGGTAACGAGGCAGGAAGCCCTGGAACCATCATTACTTTTTTCCCTGCACCAGGAACCCCCAAAGGGCGAATCGGAGGTGGCCAGGTGGGCATTACCTCGTATGTGGTACCGCCAGGTTCACTTGATTTTTGGCAGCAGCGTTTGGAAAGCTTTGATATTCAAGTTACGAAAACAAGCCGTTTTTCTGAACAATATCTTCAATTCGAGGATAATGAGGGCTTACGTCTTGAGCTTGTCGAACGTGAAGCGGGAGCGAACAGTACTTGGTCTTACGGTGGTATTTCGGCCGATAAAGCAATTAAGGGGTTTGGAGGTGCCGTGCTATTTAGCGTCAACCCACAGAAAACGATGGATGTATTGGAAAGCATACTCGGATTTACGAAAATCGGTGAAGACGCCGAATATGCCCGTTATCAGTCCGTAGGAGAAATCGGCAACATCGTGGATGTTCCGCTTGCCAAAATGGGTTTAGGCATTGGTGGAGCAGGCACGGTACATCACATTGCATGGCGTGCACAAGATTTCGAACAACATGAAGACTGGAGAAACACAGTCCAGAATTATGGCTATCACACGACTCCAATCATAGACCGCCAATATTTTAATGCTATATATTTCAGAGAAGCGGGCGGTATACTCTTTGAAATTGCTACAGATCCACCGGGATTTGCCAACGATGAACCTGCTGAAGCTTTGGGGCAAAAATTAATGCTGCCAGAGTGGTATGAACCAGAGCGGGCTCAAATCGAGGCGAACTTGCTTCCTATTGAAGTGAGAACATTAACAGGAAAATAAAGAGCACTCTTATGAAAAACACCCTTATGGGTGTTTTTTCCTTTGGTCATATTACACTGTGCTTAAGTTATTAGGTTGTTACTGTATTAATGCTCCTCCCACCTTTAAGAAGTGCTGAGCCTCTTGTGTTATCGTGTAAAGTTTTGCTTGATAGCCTTAATTTTCTCCTCCGTAAATACCCCTGAATCCAGCAAGTCCAGAATGGAGAGGACACCGCCGCGGGAACCCCAACTGCCTTCTTCAATGACCTGGAAAGATACCCACCAAGTCGGGGATGGTTCCGGTAAACCAAGTACTTTTGTCAAACTGCCAAGAATATTCTCAAGCACTTTTTTGCGGACGTCGTTAGGCCAGTCACCATCCATCACCAGAACATTGACGGTGATTACATCACGTTCAGGCTGATCCGACAGCAATTGCCCGCCAATTGCCATGTAATCTCTTGGACGTTCGGTGAAATGGACCTGGAACCCTTCTCTTGCTGGCGGACAATATTGACCTACCTCTGGAACGAGCACTGCATCCGTCAAGCCTTCTGCCAAAAGTCGACGCTGTTCAAGCGTTATGCGGCCTGCTGGATAATTTACATTGATTATGGTCATGATCGGATATCTCCTTATTGAGGTTTAACCAAGGGATGTCTTGAAACCTTTATGATATATGTACCCAAGGCATCATCTTGGCAAGCCCATTGATATTTTGTTGATATCGTTAATATAAAACGGTGCAAAACCCCTGTCAACACTAATTATTATAATAATATATATTTTTATAATATATAGATTGAGTGTGAAGCTGCTTCAAATGGGCTATAATTATGTCTAGTCTAATGAAAACATGACATACTACGGAGATTTGCTAGAGGTACTAGGAGGCATAATATATAATGGCGAGACAGTCAGGGAAAACCAATACAATGTTTGCGGTATTAGGAATTCTGAGTCTGGGTCCTCATACCGGTTATGATATAAAACAACATATGGAACAAAGTACTAGCTACTTTTGGAATGAGAACTACGGCCAGATCTATCCCAGCCTGGCAGAGCTACTGGATCGAAAGGACATTACGGTCGAGGTTATTCGTCAAAAAGGGAAGCCTGACAAGAAGCTCTACAGCATTACCGATCAGGGAAGGCAGACGTTGTCCAACTGGCTTTCTCAGCCCATGGAGCATGTGGTGATGCTCAAAAAAAATGAGCTGTTATTGAGGGTGTTTTTTGGCGGCAATTCTTCGCCTGAAACGATTATAAAGCACATACAGGAGTATAAAGAAAAGCTAATGGAAAGCCTGCATATTTTTGAAGAACTTGAACGTTGGCTTATCAACGTAGAGCATAAAGACCATAATCACAAATATTGGATGATCACAATGAGCTATGGTAAAAGTCAGTTCAGCAGCTTAATCAGCTGGTGCGATGAAAGCATTAAAGTATTGAGTTCTTAGCGCTGGTAAAATCCATATGTAATGAATAATCAGAAAGCATGCTGGAGTTTCCTGAGGAATAGTAAACTAATAGCGACATTTTTGTCGTTATCCTCGGACAGGGCCCCGACTGCCCCTCCATAAAGCTGCTTGCCAAGTTGGGCTCGCATCCTTATGGAGGAGGCTTTTCATCCCCGTAAGGAAGATTTAATACACACCATTTTGTACGCTGTAAATGAGTAGCTATTATTCCACCAGCTTTTCAGACTTCAGCAGCATTTCTCGCAACACGTGAGCGACTCGGCTTTTTCGGTTCGCTGCTTTCCTTTTGATCAGGTTCAATGATTTTTGGTATGCTGGATTATTTTTTTGATAAAAGAACTGCTTGGCTGCCAAACGCAGCGTCCTTCTTAACAGCAGGGCTGATGAGCGTGTCAGCTTGGAACGGAATCCCCTGTGTAATACTCGCAGTGTACTTTTGTAGACTTCCAAATCCGCGGATGGGGGGACAAGGGCGAGCAGATTTAAGGAGGAATCATTGAATCCGTAGGTTTCAAACATGATTTTCAGATTTTCCGTATTTAAAACGTTCCCTCTAAGGTAGGTTGGGTGTTCCTGATGATATCCGACAACTTCTTTGATGGAATAGAAAGGAACCCTTAGTCGATGCAGCCGGTAGCCAAGGTCCCAGTCTTCGAGTCCATAGAGTACAAATCGTTCATTAAAGCCGTCAATACGGATCAATTGGCTGCGCCTGATGGATACACAACGTGTAATCAGGAGCAGCCAGGGAGCTACATCTGTAGTGGCAAATTGCTTTTTAATATTGGGGGGAACTCTTGTGGGACTAACTACTTTTGACAATGCACCTGTATGATGAAGGATATCCTCTGTCGTTATGATCGGAATGATTTCATTCGCTGCTTCAAAGTCGGAATTCCATAGGCCTGATTGTGTAAGTATCCTCCGACAATGCTCTTTTTCTTCCGGAGAAAAGTCTGGGTGATAATGGGTAAAAGCATCGTCCCACGAGTGAGGAATGCCTGAAAGCACGGATTTGGGATATTTGCGGTGATAACGGCTCACGATTCTAATGAAATCAGGCAACACCAAAAAGTCAGCGTCACAGAAAATGATGTATAGCCCTTTTGCACGGCGCAGTCCCAAATTTCGAACGGCAGACCGACCGCGTTGTTCCGGATGGGACACATAGATAAGAGGATAGGATGCTTTGAAGCCTTCGACCATTTCTTTCGTTCCGTCTGTAGAACCGTCATCAGCTACAATCACTTCGAATAGGTGCTTTGGATAGGTTTGTGTTTCAAATGAGGCGAGTGTGAGCAGCAACTGCTGGACTCGATTATAGGTTGGAATGATGACGCTGTAGCGGATAGCCAATGTGATCTCCCCCTCCACCATTGATTATAAAAGCCCTTGGATAACATGAATAATAACAATATACTCAATGGATTTAGCGTGGTCTGGTCAAACACCTCCCAAGGTTCGAAATAGGCTTGGTCTTATTGCGGATGTGTCCTTCGAGCGTCACAAGAAAATGAACTACATGATTTGTTCATGCGATGCAAAGTGCCTGACCCCGTGTCTGAACGTATGATTTCGACAGGGCTCAGGCATTTTTTTTGATTTCTGCGTAGTGAGGATGGATGGCTAAATGGGATTAGCTTTTGGAATTTAGCTATGATGAACAAATTTTACCGGATTTGATGTATGATATGGTGGGATGTAGTCCTTTCGAAGGGGGTCATCATGGGAATTTTGTCGAGGTTTAGGGATATTATGAAGGTGAATGTCAACGCCATATTGGATAAGGTGGAAGATCCAGAGAAGGCCATTGACGATTATATGCGGAATTTGAGCAGTGATCTGGGCAAGGTGAGAGCGGAAACTACCTCGGTATTAGCCGATGAGGGAAGGGCGAAAAGAGCATGGGATGAATGCAGAGCCGAGATTAATAAGCTCCAGCATTATGCCAGTAAGTCCGTGAAAGCTGGAAATGAAGAGGAAGCTCGAAAGTTTCTGGAGAGAAAAGCTTTGCAGGCGCAGAAGCTGGAACAATTGCAAGCCTCCTATGACTTAGCTTCGGCAAACGCCGCAGGTATGAAACAAATGCAGGATAAATTGTTGTTCGATATGGGGCAGCTGGAGGCGCGGCGTGCCGAGCTTAAAGGGAAAATGGTGGTTGCCAAAGTACAGCAAGCCTTGAACTCCATGAGCAGCCAGGATTCTGTTTTCGAAGCGATGGAAGAGAAGGTGAGCAGGGCGTATGATGAAGCGATGGCGATAGCCGAGCTTCGGGCAGAATCGAAGGACAATTTGGATGACTTATTTGCGCAATATGAGAAGAGTACGAACGCTGAAGATGAACTGGCTGCAATCAAAAAGAAAATAAACAACAAGGAATCATAACAGTTTCTACAGGATAGAGGTGAGCAGATGCCGGTTATTGAATACAAATGCCCCAACTGCGGTAGTGGCATGGTCTTTGACGGTGAGACAGGGATGTTATCCTGTCATAGTTGCGGGAGAGAGGACAATATTGAATCCATTCCCGATCCTCTGATGAATCGTATTTTTTCAGAAAATGAGGTTCAGGAGTATCATTGCAATAACTGCGGAGCAGTGATTATGACTGAAATGGAGACGAGTGCAACGGTGTGCAGCTTCTGCGGTTCAGCCGTGGTTCTCGGTGATCGACTGACCGGGGAACTGGCTCCGGCGCAGGTGATTCCTTTTTCGATCAGCAAGGAAGAAGCGATAGATGCTTTCAAAAAATGGTGCAAGAATGGTCGGCTGACGCCAAACCGGTTCATGACAGCAGATCGGATCAAGGGGATAACCGGGATGTATGTGCCCTTCTGGTTATATGATTTACATAATAAAATTGAGGCTTATGGCGAGGGTATGAAAGTACGAACCTATACGAGCGGGGATTACGAGTATAAGGAAACGCAGCATTTTGATGTATATCGGAAAATCCGCCTGAATTATGTGAAGGTTCCGATTGATGCTGCGGAGAAAATGAATGACGAGCTGATGGATAAATTGGAGCCGTTTCCTTACGATCAGCTAAAACCCTTTAAAACTCCATATCTGGCGGGCTATATTGCGGAGAAGTACAGCTATAACGAAGAGGAGCTTTTCCCGCGAGTGAAAGACAAAGTGAAGGAATATATTGATTCTTATATTCAATCTACGGTGTCAGAGTATACGTCCGTGAACTACACGGAAAAGCAAATTGATACGACATTACAGCAAGCGGATTATGTCCTGCTCCCGGTATGGGTCATACACTATGATTACAACCAATTGGAGCATACGTTTGCGATGAACGGCCAGACGGGTAAAGTAGTTGGTAAGCCTCCGATTAGCAAGTTCAAGGTGACGGCCTGGTTTGCAGGTATCTTCGGCATTACTCTCTTTTCATTGAGGCTAATCACTTGGCTGATCATGGGAGGGGGATCTTAGTGAAAAGACTTAGAGCGATTGTTATCATTGCGTTGTTCTTCACTGTTTTTCTGGCTGTTCCGATGGAAATGAAGGGCGAAGCAGCTACGACAGACATGAAGCCGCTGATTTATGATGAAGCAGGACTGCTTAATCAGGAAGAGTATGACGTGTTGAACGCTATGGCTAATCAATACGGAGCCGAAAGAGAAACGGACATTATTATTGTTACTACTATGAATCCCGACAATATGGATGTTATGAAAATGACGCAGGATTTTTATGATGATCATGGACCGGGGTATGACAGGTCACATGGTAATGCGGTCATTTTAACGATGGATATGAGAAATAGAGAGGTGTACCTGGCCGGATTTTATAAGGCAGAACGGTATCTGGATGACGATAGGCTAGATAAAATACGCTATGAGATTACCCCGGATCTGACGAACGGCAACTATGGACTGGCATTTCAAAAGTATATTTTGAGCGCGCACAGATATTTGGCCATCCGCCCAGGGGTGAATCCGGACAGTATATTTTTTAAAGGCTGGCTTCATTTGGCGATTGCACTGGGATTGGCGTCTATTATCGTGGGCAAGATGGTTTCCAATTCTGGCGGTCGGGTTACGGTAAATAGGCAGACCTACGAGGATGCAAGCACTTCAGGGGTTCTGGAGCATCGGGATATGTACCTTCACACAACGACAACGAAACGGAAGATTGAAAAGAGCAGCAGTAGCAGCAGCTCAGGCGGTGGTGGCGGAACCACCAGTGGCGGTCATTCGCATAGCGGCAGCAGGGGATCATTTTAACTGAAGGGATGGATGCAGCATGGGGTTCTTTAGAAATCAATTTGCGAATGTTGTAGAGTGGGAAGAATTCAGAGATGATATGATTTTTTGGAAGTGGAGCAATCGTGAGATTAAAAAAGGCAGCAAGCTGGTTATCCGCTCCGGCCAAGACGCGATTTTTGTAAATAACGGCAAGATTGAGGGCATTTTTGAGAATGAGGGGTCGTATAGCATTGACTCTGACATTATCCCGTTTCTGTCTACATTAAAAGGGTTCAAGTTTGGATTTAACAGCGGCATGAGGGTGGAGGTTTTGTTCGTTAATACGAAGGAGTTCACTGTCAAATGGGGGACGCAGAATCCAGTGCTGATCCCGACTCCCCAGCTTCCGGGCGGTATGCCTGTTCGTGCCAATGGCACATTTAATTTTAAAGTGAACGATTATGTTACACTCATCGATAAGATCGCCGGGGTGAAAGAGAGCTATCTGGTTGAGGATGTGAAGATTCGGATTACTTCTGTGCTGGATCAGCTGTTAATGAAGTGGATCAGCAGAGAAGGGAAGGACATGTTTAATTTGCAAGCGAACGCTTCCGATATCTCGAAGGGTATTCAAGAAGACCTGGACATGCAAGTGATGGACAACGGTATGACGATTACCGGCTTCCATGTGATGAGCTTCAATTATCCGCAAGAGATCCAGGATATGATTACGAAGACAGCTTCTCATGAAATGATCGGTAATCTGCAAAAGTATCAGCAGGTGACAATGACGGATGGGATTGCATCTGGCAACGTAAAAGGCGGCGGAGCAGCTGCGGATATGGCGAGTATGATGATGGAGATGAATATAGCGAATGAAATGATGAAAAATGTGAACCTTGGCCAACAGCCACCGGCTGAGACTGGGCCTGTATCTGAAGCCCCCACTCCTTCTGGCGACCATAAAAAGCCTAATTTTTGCCCAAATTGCGGTACCAAAAACGAAGGAGCTAACTTCTGTCCGAATTGTGGGCAGAAATTGAGCGTGTAACTGATCATTTTTCGTGAAGAAAAGAGTGAGTTTCGAGGTTTGGATTGGCCCCGAAGCTCACTCTTTTTGCTGTCTGTTCTCCGTGTCTGCTTTTTAGTCTACGCATTTTCGTAAAATGCACCATTCCGCAGCTGGTCTACGAATTTCTGCAACCACATGTAGTACCGCTCTGCATGCTGGAGTTTATGCAGGTCCTGCAAAGCTTTCTCCCTCTCTTCAGGCAGGGTTGCTTCCGCCAGAATGATTTTGGATAGTCCTGGGATAGCTTCTTGAAGACTTTCCTCCATCACGTCAATTTCCCTTTGCAGCTTCGCTCCGAAGAAGTTCTGAAAGGTGCGAAAAAAGTCGGTCTCCGCCCAATAAAGGTCCTTTCGTTCCTGCTTTTCCTCCAATTTATATATCATTTGCGATTCGGTAAGAGAACGTACAGCGTAACTCATATTACTCTTGCTCATGTTCATAGACGTCTTCATCTCTTCCAGCGTCATAGGCCTATCTTCGAAATACATAATGCCATACAACTGGCCAAATGAATGATTGACCCCGTACAAATCCATCGTATTGGCAATTGCATCAATCACTTTCTCCCTCAATTCATTCCGGCAAGGCAACGCTGATTGATTCTGATCCTCCATAACCTCTTTACCCACAATCTCACCTCTACTATAAGGATGGGGTTTCCTTTTAATTCTTCATATTTTACATGACTCCCGTTATTTTAACATAACCAGGAATTAAATTTTTCAAATGTGCTGTACAATTATTTTTGTACATAAGAGAAAAAACGAACGTTTTGAAGTATTTTCGCATCAATGTAAAACAAAATTTGAACAACAAGGAGTGTGCGAAGTGCGTGTGAGACTATGGAGGGAGACAGAAGCGATTCTTTTCACCCTACCTGCTTTGATCCCACTACTGGTTTTTTGGCTGGGACCATTAGGATACATTGTTTATCTGAGTTTTACAGATTGGGATTTTATGAGTCCGGAAAAACGGTTTGTTGGTTTGGAGAATTACACCTATCTGTTAACGAATTCTGAATTTTATCAGTCTCTGAAAGTGACTCTGTTATTTGGCCTTGGGAGTGTTATACCAACGATTGTTGGTGGACTGGCGCTGGCCCTTTTAATGAACAGAAATATTAAATCGTCTGGTCTGTTTCGGACATTGCTGTTCTCACCCTGGGTCACGCCAACCGTAGCCGTCTCCATTGCATGGTCATGGATTTTCGAGCCCCGGGTAGGCCTCGCGAATCTTTTGCTCGGCTGGCTCGGAATTTCCCCGATTGGCTGGCTTCAAGATCCGAATTGGGCACTTGTAGCTGTCCTGATCGTTACGCTGTGGAAATCAATTGGTTGGTCAATGGTATTTTACCTGGTAGCCTTGCGTAACCTGCCATCCGATTTGCTGGAAGCGGCGTCGATTGACGGGGCAGGCAGCTGGGACAAATTCAGGAGTATCACCTTACCGTTGATTTCGCCAACAACATTCTTCTTGTCCATCATCCTTACGATTCAGTCGCTTCAGGCCTACGACCAGATTAATGTGATGACACAGGGAGGGCCGGCTGGGGCAACAAGGACACTGCTTTACATGTATTATCAGTCTGCGTTTGAATCATTCAATGTAGGCGAAGCTTCTGGCATTGCCGTCGTTATTATTCTGATTTGCGTATTGCTATCAGGGATATCCTTCCTGCTTGGCCGACGCCTGGTGCACTATTGATGAATATGACAGCTCTAAGTAAAGTAATCCGTTACCTGCTGCTTGGCATGATCAGTCTGACTGTGGCATTTCCTTTCTATTGGATGGCCATCAGCGGTTTCAAGACCAATGACGAGATATGGCAGTTCCCGCCAACGTTCTGGCCAGAAGCGTTCCGCTGGAGCAATTATATGGATGCATGGAATTCTGCCCCATTTGCTCGCTACATGCTGAACAGTACGTTTGTAGCAGCGGCGATCTGTCTGTTGCAGATTGTTAATTCCAGCATGATGGCCTATGCACTCACCCATATGCGTTTTCGCATGAAAGGTATACTCACTGGACTGATTCTGGTAGGCTACATGATTCCGAGTACAGCCGTCTATCTGCCTGGCTATCTGGTTCTCAGCGAGCTTAAACTGCTGGATTCCTATACGGGATTGATCGTAACCAACTGTGTCAGTGTTTTCTCCATTTTCCTGATCCGGCAGGCATTCCTGCAGGTGTCTCACGAACTGGTGGAAGCTGGACAATTGGATGGAGCTTCTCACTTCCGTATTTTGTGGACCATTATAGCGCCGCTGGTTCGCTCGACCTTTGCCGTGATGGTATTGATTACGTTCATCGACCAGTACAACAACTACTTCTGGCCGATGCTCATTACCAAGGACCCGAATCTGCAATTAGTATCGGCCGGTCTGCGCAGCTTTTTTGTGGAAGGAGGGGCCTATGGACTGGCGTGGCCGCAGATTATGGCTGCCAGTGCATTCACCATCGCACCGCTGCTTGTTATATTCATGTTTACCCAGAAAACGATCATGCAGAGTGTGAACATGACTGCTGGCGTAAACAAGAATTGATTTTTATAACCATTATATAGGAGGAATCACAATGGAGTTAGGCCAAGCACGTATGAAATGGAAGGAAAAAATAAGGCTCGGATGGAGAGGCGGCATGTCACTGGTGCTGGCTGCAAGTTTTGCCTTAATTACAGCGTGTGGTCCCTCAACCGCTGGTGGTCCAACCCATTCAGGTTCGGCTGCGAATGGAGCTGATTCCGCATCAAAGGGTCCAGTCGAGATTGAGTTCTGGTATGGCCTGGGCGGGAAACTGGGAGATAACATGAAGGAAAAAATCGACGCCTTCAATAAGTCCCAGAGCGAAGTCATTGTCAAAGGAATTGTACAAGCTGATTACACCGAGACGGAAAGGAAGCTGCAGGCGGCAATTGCATCCAAAAAGGTACCTGCGGCTGTACTGAGCTCTAATATCGAATGGGCTCACAAAGGCTATTATGCTCCAATGGATGAGATGATCGCAGCCGATCAAAGCTTCAACAAAGAGGATTTTGTTGAGACCTTTCTGAAACAGGGGCAGGTAGATGGGAAGCAATATTTCTTGCCGATGTACGGAACGACGCAGATCATGTATTACCGCAAGGACGCGCTGAAGCAGCATGGTATTGATCCAGCCAGTCTGACGACTTGGGAAGCCCTGGCCGATGCAGCAGCAAAGATGAGCAAACGTGAGAATGGCCAGACAACCTTCTATGGCTGGGAGCCGATGTGGGGCAGTGATAACATGGTCGACGCCGTGCTTAGCAAGGGCGGGAAAATCCTGAGTGATGACGGCAAGACGGTGATGATTGATTCACCGGAATGGATTGAGACTTGGGATCTGTTCAGCAAATGGATTCATGAGGACAAGATCATGGGTATTCACTCTGGTGGTCAAGGTTGGGAGTACTGGTACAAAACGATTGATGATGTCATGAAAAATAAGGCAGCAGGTTACACCGGCTCCAGTGGTGACCAGGGCGACCTGGACTTTAATGTCGTAGCAGCCATGGAACAGCCGGGCTGGAAGGGCATTGGTCAAGGTAAACCTGTAGCAAGTGCATTAATGGCAGGTATCCCCGCTGAAGCAAGCCCGGAACAGCAAAAAGCAGCGTATAAGTGGCTGACATATTTCTCTAAAACGTCGAATACAGCTTCCTGGTCCATGAATACGGGTTATATTGCGGTTCGTAAGTCTGCCCAGGAAGACCCTGATTTCAAAAAGTTCAGTGAGAAGAACCCGCAGATCAAAATTCCGCTCCAGCAGGCTTCTCATGCTTCTGCTCCGTTCCAGGATCCGACCGGAGGCAAGATCAATGATGCGCTGAAGGATGCGGCTGATCAAGTACAGATCAATAAAGTTCCTGCTGAGCAGGCTCTGAAGGAAGCCAAGGAGAAGGCCCAGAAGGAACTGGATCGGATAAAATAAGATCACCTCGGGAGAGCGGTGCAGACATGTACCGCTTTTCTGATCCAGTACGACAGCAGACAAGGAGTGTAAAATATGCCTGAATTAAACTTTGGGAACCGGTCTACCCCAATAGAGGCCATTCTGTTTGACAAGGATGGGACCTTGCTTGATTTTACAGCCATGTGGGGTTTCTGGACCGTTTGTGTGATGGAGAACTTCAGGGAGCGGCTTGTTGCTCGTGGGCTTCGATTCGCTAAAGATGAAATCCCTCATATATGGGGAACGTTCCATGATGAGCAAGGTGGAATGACAGGCTATGATGTACGGGGACCACTCGCCATGGGGACCATGGAAGAGGTTCGTGCGGTGCTGACATGGCATGGGTATCATGCAGGCTTGAGCTGGGCGGAAGCCAAAATCAACGTAAATGAATGTTTTTTACAAGCAGAATATGCAATCAGCAAGGAACGTCCTGTTCGGCCGCTGCCCGGAGTACGTATGTTTCTTGAGCTATGTCGCAGCCACGGAATGAAGATGGGGGTTGTGACGGCGGATGAGACGGATAGTGCGCTGCGCCATCTGGAATGGATGGGGATTGAATCTTTTTTTACGGTGGTTGTGGGTACGGATCAGGTTAAACGGGGAAAGCCGTTTCCTGATATGCTCCTGCTGGCTTGTGAGCGTCTCGGTATTCCAGCTGCACGATCTATGGTCATCGGAGATACAGATGGCGATATGGAGATGGCGCGCTCAGCGGGAGCGGCTTGGAAGGTCGCCGTCGGGAGCCCTGAACATATACAACTTGCCGATCTTACGGTGCGTTCGTTCCATGAACTGCTGGAAGCCGGGGTGAGCCGATGACGAGTCATTCTTATGTAGGAGGGGTTCTGCTTGCGCTAGCGATTGGATTGGAACTGAGTGGCACCATTTTAATGAAAGTATCGGGTGGTTTTGCTCGGTTGTGGCCTTCTATCCTCATGTTTGCCTGTTACGGAGCGAGCTTTACCCTGCTGAATTTTGCAGTAAAATATATGCCTCTTGGTGTCGCTTATGCAATCTGGTCAGGGGTAGGAATTACGCTGATTACTCTCGCAGGGCATTTCTTTTTCGGAGAGACTATGAAGGCGATCTCGCTCGTCTGGATGGGCTTCATCCTGATCGGTATTATTGGACTGAAATGGAGTTGATTTTGGATGGAAAATATAATTAAACCTGAACAACCGCTTGCCTGCTTTCAGGTCATTACCGATACGCATGTTACGGATCGTGTGGATCATATCCACAACCGTCATCTGGAGAAAGCACTGGCGGATATTACCATGTATAGCAGTGGCAGCAGCGGGATTATGCATGTGGGCGATTTGACGGATCGCGGGCTACCGGAGGAATACAGGCAGTTGCACCGAATACTGAGTATTTATCAGGAATCTTTGCCCGAGATACGATATACCGTAGGCAATCACGATATTGGGGATACCCTGTGGCAAGATCCGCCATTGGATTTGACCACAATGACCGAAGATGAAGTAGAGCGGGTTCTGGAGCATTCGGCAGCTACGGCTAAAGGAGAACCCGGCAGCACCGGGGAATCTATTTTACCTTTCACGTTATGGGAGAAACGATTGAACCAATTTGCAGTAGCCACAGGCATGAGAGGATCGTATCATGATCACTGGATTAACGGTTATCATTATATCTTTTTGGGGACAGAGCAGCCTCATCCCAAAAATTGTGATATGTCTGCTGAACAACTGGAATGGTTGGCAACGAAGCTGTCCGAAGATGCATCCCCTGATCGACCGATCTTTGTATTTCTGCATCAACCGCTGATAGATACAGTGGCAGGCTCGATGAAGGAGCAAGGCTGGTATGGAGTGACTCAGGATGCAGAGTTGAAGGCCATCCTGAGTCATTATCCTCAAGTGTTCCTGTTCTCAGGGCATACCCACTGGCAACTGGAGGCGAAGCGTACAATGTACGATGGTGGCGATCAGATGCCAACGATGTTTAATGCCGCTTCCGTAGGTTACCTGTGGACGGATCAGGATGAACCTCTTGAGGGTAGCCAGGGTCTGCATGTCGACGTGTATCATGATCGGGTTGTCGTTAAGGGGCGTGATTTTGTGACGGGAACGTGGATTGAGAATGCAGAGTATGTAGTTCAATTGCCCAAAATAAAGAAAACAGTCACCAATCATTTACAAAGTGACGATTCACTCTAAACAAGGATTGATCCATCTGAAAACCGCTCACTGAGCGGTTTTTTTGTCACATCTGACTGCTTATTGGAGCTTCATGTTCATTTTCAACTAACCGTAGATTGAAAAAGGTGTGCAGGATAAGGTACTATAGCTATATAGTATGCATTTATATTAATCAATTAGTTATTACATTAATAAAATATGGATATAGGAGCGACGAAGATGATCAAATTCCAGGATCAAATCATTGCGCGGTACAAGTTTGACGATGCAGGGAACGTCGGCAAGGATAGCGCAGGACAAGGCAATGACGGGGTTGCCTCCGGCACGAGTACACCTACGATTTCCAATGTTAGCGGAAGAGCGGCCTTGACGCTTGCAGGAGGTCCCAACGGCACATCCTATATCCGGCTACCTTCCGATCTGTTTAAAGATGTAAGCGATAACACTGGTGTCACAGTGACTGCCTGGGTCAACTTTGGCAGATTCACGGATATGTGGGAACGTGTTTTTGACTTTGGCAAATCCCATACAGGACCCTATATGTTCATGACACGGAACCTGCGCGGAACGCTGTTCGCCGGAGCAGACTTGTCCGTAGACCCGGGAATGGGCTTTGTCAGGGATGAGTGGATGCACGTAGCAATGTCCATAACAGGCACGGAAGGTGGCACATTAAGCAGTGCAGGACCGATGGTATATGTGAATGGCGAGGTAGTAGCGAACGGTTCTATCAGCCAAACGTCCAGCGGTAATTATGCCAAGCTGCGTAAATGGTTTGAGACGTTTGCAGAACCGTCCAACTACAGCAATAATTTTATCGGTCGTTCCCAGCACGCAGCAGATGTAGACTTTGCTGGCTCTGTTTCGGACTTTCGGATTTACAAAGCAGGCTTGTCCGCAGACGAAGTCATTGAGGTGATGTGCGATTCGTTGACGGACGAAGAGGTTGTAAAGCTGGCCCGCGACAAGTACTTGTCATTCCCAACGACGATTGTCACCGGGGATCTGACTTTGTCAACGGTCCTGATGGGCGGAAGGGTAAAAATCACCTGGAAATCCAGCCGACCGGATGTACTCTCTGACAATGGTCAGGTGCAGGCGATTACCTCTGCGCAGGGGGTAACAGTTACATCTTGCTTGACGAGAGGTCAAAGCCGGATTGAAGAAAGCTTTGAGATCTCGGTTCTTCCGAAAGAGCTGCCTCCGTATACGTTGAACATTCATGGGGACAAGGAAGTGCTGGATATCAGCGAAGTGATGTACGGCTTGTTCTATGAAGATATCAATAACGCGGCAGATGGTGGGATTTATGCGGAGCTTGTTCAAAATCGTTCCTTTGAATCCTTCGAGTTCGATACGTATTCCCATGCTTCCGGCGAATGCGGCTGCTCTACTGGACGTAACCGTAATCCACTGTTTGCCTGGTTCGGTGATACGGACAAGATGACTCCGCAGCATAGCGGCGGCTTAAATGAGTTTTTGGGTGTAAAAGACAAAGAAGTGAACGCTTATTATGTGACGGTAGAAGATGGAGCGACCATTCGAAATAAAGGCTTTGCGGACTCTAACCAGAATTGTGCCATGTCCATCCAGAAGGGGGATAAGTATGATTTCACGATCTGGGCGAAGGCTGAATCAGCGGGCATCATTACACTGCAATTGCAGGATTCGGATGAACAGGCGATTAGTGATTTGGTAACGGTGCAGGTGGAAGGCGGAAATACGTGGAAGAAGTACGGCATCGATTCCAAACTTGTGCTGACAGGCTCAGCTACGGCTCTGGGGCAACTGGCGCTTACATTTGCAGGGGATATTTCCATTGATATGGTTTCCTTATTTCCACAGGATGTGTGGGGTGCAGAGGAGGAAGGGCAATCTCCATCCGCACACGCCAATTTTCAAGGCAATCCCAACTACCGACTGAGAAAAGATCTGGTGAACGCGCTGGTTGACATGCATCCGAAGTTTTTGCGTTTTCCGGGTGGTTGTATCTCTGAGGGTTCGTTTATATGGGAAAATGTATATGACTGGAAGGAATCCATTGGCGATATCGAGCTGCGCAAGGAGAACTTTAATGTATGGGGCTATATGATGACGATGGGTCTCGGTTATATGGAGTATTTCCAACTGGCAGAGGACCTGAATGCAGCTCCGCTTCCGGTTATGGCCTGCGGCGTGCTCTGCCAAGCCCGTTCGGATTACGCTCATCCAGCGGGAGGCGCATTGAGAGAATACTATATCAAGAATTTCACGGATCTGATCGACTTTGCGATTAGCGTGGATTTTGAGCACAATGAATGGGCCGCCATGCGTAAAAAGATGGGTCATGAGGCTCCGTTCGATCTGCGTTATCTGGGTGTGGGGAACGAAAACTGGGGTACGGAATTCTTTGCCAACTTTGAGGTGTTCAAAACGTCCATTGACGAGTATATGGAGAAAAACTATCCGGGCTATGAGCTGCATATCATCTCCACGGTTGGCGCGCAGGCAGACGATGATGCCTATCAGCAGGGCTGGAAGTTCCTGAGTGGTAATATCACAGGTACGGCAAAGATTGCTTTTGCAGATGGTAGCCAAGTGATAGAAGAAACGGTGACCTGGTATGAGAAGCAAAAAGACTACATGGACACCATTGCGGATGAGCACTACTACCGTTCTAACGAGTATTTGTTGAATAATGTGGACCGCTATAATTACTACTATAGAGCTTATAACGCGGACGGTAGTATCAACTGGAAGGAGACGTCAAAGGTCTTTGTGGGTGAATATGCCTCAACGGATAAAAATACATTAGCGGGTGCAGTAGCAGAAGCGGCGGTGATGACGGGCTTCGAAAATAATGCAGATGTCGTCCGGCTGGCTGCCTATGCACCGCTGTTTAACAAGGTCCTGACAGACGGAACCTACAGATGGACCCCGGATTGCATTTGGTTCGATGACGAAACCGTATGGTTTACGCCGAACTACTATGTGCAGCAAATGTTTGCTCAGTATTTGGGCAATAAAGTATTGACCACCTCTTTCTCTACCTACAAAAACGGCAAGCCGATAGACCTTGTTCCCCATGGGGGAATTGAGATTGCGACAGGCAACGCGGAGGTTGTGATTAAGCGAGTGACCGTTACCTCCAATAAGGACGGCAGCGTGCTGGTGGATCAAGACTTTACCCAGGAGCTGAATCCAGCTTGGCGGGTGATTCCGGGTTCCGCAGGCTATACGGTGGAAGCAGGCAGAGGGCTTGTTCTCAAGGCCCAAGATAGCGGGCTGAACGGCTTGTACATCTTGAACGACCACTGGACGAATTACAAGGTGGAGGTGGTCGCTTCCCGCATTTCCGGTACGGATGGTTTTTATGTAGGGGCAGGGCTCACGGATATTTCTACCGAGAAAAAGAACGTCGTCGAATACGCCATCGGCTATGGTGGCAAGGCTACCGGCGTGAAGGTTTACAAGCAAGGCGTAGAAGGCTATACCTTGGGTGACTATTCTTCCAGTACAGCCGCAGGCAACCTGAGAGCAGCCAGCTATGAAGAGCTTGCTGACAACACGGATTACACCATCACAGTGAAATACGGCGGTGAAACAGGCGGCAGCCTCATCTGTTCTTACACCGACGGAGAGACAACCAGCAAAGTGCTGGATTACAAGCTGGAGGCTTATAACCGAGATGTATTCAACTCGGTGACCAAGGATGCTGAGCATGTATATGTGAAGCTTGTGAACGCCGACAACGTGGATAAGGCAACGCAGTTGAACCTTCAGGAATTAAGTGTGGAGTCCACCGCCAAGCTGATTACGCTCACTGGCGATTCCTCGCTTGTTCATGTGCCGAACGTGAATAAAAAGAATGACGAGAAGGTTGTGCCTACCGAGCAACAGATTCCGCTCGACACAAATTCTGTCCTTTTGCACTTGCCAGCTAACTCGGTGAATGTGCTGGTGTTGGATTTTAAAGCATAGGAAGCAGAGGGGTTAAAATATTACAATCCGTACAATAAAAGAGCGCGACTTCCGAATTCAATCGGCATTGCGCTCTTTTATTGTCTAATATAGCTACTGGTCTGAAGCGCAACAGGCACTTTCAGTGAAGGTACTTCATGAATCGTCCTTGCTTATTGTTTTTGTATAGATTTCTCGCGAAGAATACTCACAATCTGTTCGAGAGAATACTTATTATTTGCAATATCTACAATAAACTCAACGGCATATGAACGCTCTATCTTCAAATGATGTCCATTCAGCATCAGAAAAGACTTAACCGCAAGATAAGCGGTCCGTTTGTTTCCATTATGGAAACAATGGTTCTTAACCAAAGATTCTAATAAGGCCGCTGCCTTGTCAAACAATGACGGATACGCATCTTCACCAAACAAACTCTGCATAGGTCTATGTACAGCAGATTCAAGCAAGGCATGATCTTTGATTCCCGCCTGATCCGCGTCTTCCATTCTCTTCATCATATAATAGTGGCCTGCGACGAGTTCTTCTTTAGTTAGAAATTTTGTCATATTAGCGATCCTTTAAATCATCAAATATTGCTTTGTCCTCTTCAAATACATCATAAAATGCTTCCAGCACCTCAGGACGGACATTTTCAGGCAGCTCTAAATGACGAACTTTCCTCATTAAAACTTCGCCCTCGCCATTTTCAACGAATTCAATCTCATCACCTTGTACAATATTCATTTTCTCGGCAAGGCTTTTTGGCAGACTTACACCAAGGCTATTTCCCATACGACCTATCTTTCGGGAGTAACGTTTCGATAACGATTTTCCCTGATTCAACTTGATCGCTCCATTCATTTAAATGCTCCCCTTTCATATTATGATCGCATACTAAAAAGTTATACCTTATAACAGTTATAACTTTATGACTATGTATAGTTTATCATGTTTGAAAAGGAAACCACAACAAAAAAGACGCCCCTCAGAGCGTCTTCCACCTACAGTGGCACCTATAACTTCGGAAACAATTCGGAGTGGCACCATGAGACGGTTAGGAGATAGTAGCATTAGGAACATAAGTTGTATTTGTCCCTCGCTTTGGTGATTCCATCTGGCCAGAGTTGGGATATTGAGCTAATTTCCCTGACAGAGCATTACTGCGTTCTTCGGTTCACCAATTCACGCGGGTTGATGCCATCGTCTATGGTTAGCGGGATGCGCGCACCCTTGGCGATCTGCTCCCAAGGCACCATTTTAAAATTCTGATTCAACTTTTTGCCGTTCTGAAGATTCTCATCATCCTGTGCAACGAAGATACCGTGCGGGAAGTTCTTGCCTAATCCATAGCCGAGAACATCAATACCGTCTGTGAAAGAAGTTCCGTCGACTGTAGGGCTGGCGCTGATTGTAAAGTTGCTTATATAAGCATTGTCGCTTTGACGTTCATAGATCGCATAGCTGCTGTTTCCTTGGCTGGAGGCCATGAGATACCCCTTGCCGTCTTTGCCGTAATACAATGTAAGCCCCTCTATGTCATCTTGAAGTCGGCGTCCATCTGCAATATCAACACGTCGCAGCGGCTTGGAAGAACCATCCGGCTCGGCGTCGTATTTCCAAATGGCATGATCCTCTTCAGCGATGTAGACCGTGCCGTATTCATCATCAGCCACCATGCCCTCGGATTGCGTAGCCAGCTTGAACTGGCGGACCAGCTTGCCAGCAATTTTGCCGTTCCCGTTGTCAGTCAGCTCATATTGTTCAAATTCACCCTCTTTGCCCAACACGAGTGCGTAGAATTTGCCTGTCTTGAGGCTATGGTACAGGCTGAATCCGTACACTTCTTTCATAGAGGATTGAATAGGCTTATCAACCACGTTGGTCAACGTTCCGGATACCCCGTCAATGGCAAAGATATCTACGGTGTTGCTGGTGCGATTGGTGGCTCCTGCAATATCAATCGTCTTATCGCCCAGCTTAAATCCATAACGGATATCCACATTGTTCATTTTGCCGACTTTAAAGTTTTGCAGCTGCTTGCCTTCCAGATCATAGACCAAAATCCCGCCGCCTTTATTGGTGGCTACAATTCTGCTGTTCTCCGGATTGACCGGATTAAGCCAAATCGCAGGATCGTCGGCTGCGTCATCTCCATCCTCCACTGCTTCTGTTTCGACAGAGGGCATCACTTTATAGGTAGGAACAGCATCTTTAGGATCAGCATATTTGCTGTTTTCTGCCTTAAGCGTGGCAAGAAGCTTGGTAGGAAGATATATATTTCCACCGACCAGCTTGATTTCGCGATCCGCTTCCCCTGTTTGGCCAGCCAGGCGATATTGCTTCTCACCGACAGTAAAGGTTCCGACAATGCCATTTTTCAGCTTCACAGCAGCAGACTTGTCGTCATTGTCCCATGTAATTACAGCTCCTATTTTATCCGCTTGTGTTCGAAGAGATTCGTACCCGGTTGGCTGGGCCGCCCTCGCATGGGTCATTTCAGGTGATATCAGAATCCCTGTTAACATGGTTAATAATGCTAGTTTAGTAGCCTTCATATGTATGCTCCTTTTCTGAAGTCAAAATGATACAATCGGCTCATTATAAAGCAACAATATGAAAAGAATATAATGGAAATGTAAAGGCTGCGTAAACGTTCAATTGGCTGGCTTCCAGTATTGTTGTCTATAATTTTTGGGAGACATCCCGAACTTTTCTTTAAAGCATTTGGAGAAATAGCTTGCTTGGGAGAACCCTGTTTCCTCCGTAATTTGTTGGACGGACCAGTCGGTTTGCAGCAACAGACTGCGCCCCTGATCCAGTCGGTAATCCATTAAATATTCAAGTGGGGTACGTTGAAAAGCGGCCTTCATACATCTGGCAAGATAGTTTTGATGTACGTGGAAATGGGCCTCCAAATCTCTATTGGTGATTGTAATTTTGTAATTCTGTTTTAAGTATATTTCGATCTGTTCTGCTAATTTGGCGGAACTATTTTTATAATTCTCATCATATTCCAAATTCTTAAAAATATTCACAAACGTCTGCTGGGTCTCCCATAGAGCCAGCTTTCTAGGCTTTAAAGTAGAGGCTAACAAGTAATCCAATTTAGAAAACAACTCATGGGGATTGATTATTTTTTGAAATTTGGGTAAATGGATTGTTGTGTGCTCGGAATGAAAATGCAGCTCGGGAATGGGTGAGCTAGGTGTGATCGGGTTGGGTGAGGATTGCGCGCGCCACGTGCTGTTCGTTTGAAGATGAAACCAGTAAAAGGAGGTTTGTCCTGTACATGCTTCAATGGGAAAATGGTGTTTGTCCGGTTCAAGAATGAGTGCGTAATTTTCAGAAACTTTCCACGCTTCATCCTCTTCGCCGATGTGCAGCAGTCCTTCTTTGATGATAATAACGTCAAAATAGCCTAAGTTATAACGATTCGGATGCCAGTCCCCTTTTTGATAGGTAGTAAAATTCCCCTCAATGAAATAAGGCAATGGAGGAACGAGGAAAGATAGAAAGTCTGTTTTGCTCATGGAAGTCAGCTCCTTTGTGTGTGAAATCGTATAACTTTTAGTTAAAGATCGCGATTTTTTTTATAAATTCAGGTTGATAAAATAAGGACTGTAGCAAGGGAAGCCCAGGCTAGTCTGATCGTTATTATCATTACTTTATCCTTATTTTTTCAAAAATGAAAGCGTTCTATTTCCAAGAAGGGATGTTTATCCAATGAAAACGGCAAAGCCAGTGAAGCATGTCAGCGTTGATGATTTATTTTGGAAAAAGTATAAGCAGGTGGTAGCGGAAGAGGTCATTCCTTATCAGTGGAAAGCATTAAATGATGAATTACCAGATACAGAACCCAGTCATGCGATTGAAAATTTTAAAATTGCGGCCGGGGAATCCAGTGGGGAGTATTATGGAACCGTTTTCCAGGACAGTGATATTGCCAAATGGCTGGAAACCGTCGCCTTTAGCTTAAGGGATCATCCGAATCCTGCGCTTGAGGAACGGGCAGATGAAGTGATTGCGCTGTTGGGAAGAGCCCAAGCCGAAGATGGATATTTGAATACGTATTATCTGCTGAAGGAACCCAATAATCGCTGGACAAACTTAAGAGATAATCATGAGCTATATTGTGCAGGACATTTTATAGAAGCGGCTGTTGCTTATTATGAAACGACGGGCAAAACGAAGTTTCTTCACATCATGGAGAAATACGTAGATCTGATCCAGCAAATCTTTGGTACGGAAGAAGGGAAACGGAAAGGCTACCCGGGGCATGAAGAAATTGAACTGGCCTTAATCAAATTATACGACGTAACTGCAAAGGATCAATATCTCAAATTAGCGCAATATTTTATCGAGCAGCGGGGGCAGCATCCGATTTATTTTGCGGAGGAGAAAGAAAACAGAAAGCACATTCAAACAGAGCCTACCTGGAATGACGATAACAATATCAATTTTGGCTTGGGCTTCGAATACCAGCAGGCACACCAGCCTGTGCGTGAGCAAAAAGAGGCTGTCGGCCATGCGGTAAGAGCGATGTATCTATATATTGCGATGGCCGATCTGGCCGCGAAAACGGGAGATGCTTCCCTGTTACAAACCTGTGAAACGCTGTGGGAGGATGTAACGAACCACAAAATGTACATCACTGCCGGGATCGGATCTGCCGTCAACGGGGAAGCATTCACCTGCCAGCATGATCTCCCCAATGACACCATGTACTGCGAGACCTGCGCCTCGGTAGGGCTGGCTTTCTGGGCCAATCGTATGCTGCGCTTATCGCCGGACCGGAAATATGCCGATGTGTTGGAACGTGCGTTATACAACGGAACGATTAGCGGGATGGATCTGGATGGCAAACGGTTCTTCTACGTGAATCCGCTGGAAGTCAATCCGCATCAGAAATACAGAAAGGATCAGGAGCACGTAAAAACAGAGCGGCAAAAATGGTTCTTCTGCGCGTGTTGTCCGCCCAACCTGGCCCGCATGATCGCATCGGTCGAAGACCATATATACACCCAAACCGACGACACGTTGTATACACATCTGTATATTGCAGGCAAGGTGAACCTGAATTTATCCGGTCAAGCGGTTGAAATCACACAGACTCACCGTTATCCATGGGATGCAGATTTGAGCTTTTCCATTCATGTAACAGAGCCGACTTCATTTACATGGGCGCTGCGCATTCCGGGCTGGTGCAAACAGGCAGAGGTCAAGGTAAATGGAGAAGCCATTTCATTAGACCATCTGGAAAAAGGGTATGCCGAAATCCAGCGTATCTGGAATGACGGTGATGTGGTTTCCTTGCATTTGGCTATGCCGGTTGAACGCATTCGGAGCAATCCGCTGGTCTCCATGAACCAGCAGCAGATCGCCCTGCAACGGGGCCCCGTCGTATTTTGCCTGGAAGAAGTGGATAATGGGTCCAATTTGGCGGGATTACGATTGCCTAAGGAAAGCCTCATTACGGAAGAGTTTAGCGAAAACCTGCTGGGTGGAATTGTAAAGCTGACTACAGAGGGGTATCGGGTGAAAAGCTCAACTGCATTATATAGCTCGGAGCCTCCTGAGCTTGTTCCCCAGCAAATCACCGCCATTCCTTACTACGCTTGGTGCAACCGAGCCAAAGGGGAAATGCGTGTATGGGTCTATGAATCATAATTCATTCGCATGGGAGAGAAAAAATCATGAGCACGAGAATTGTGAGTACGGAACCACCCGAAAAAGCAGCCAGTACCGTTCCTTTTCATCGTAAGATCAGCTATTCATTAACGGATACAGCGGGCAATCTGCTATACTGTGTCATTTCCAGTTATCTATTATATTTTTATACGGATGTATTCGGTCTTTCTATTGGGATTGCCGGGACGCTGCTTTTTATCACCCGTTTTATCGATGCCATTGATGCCCCGATCTGGGGCATCCTGATTGACCGGACCAAATCAAAATATGGACAGAGCAGACCTTATTTTCTATGGCTATCCATCCCGTTTGCCGTGTTCATGGTTCTTACGTTTACGACGCCCAACTGGAGTGAGTCCGGGAAAATTGTATACGCTGCCATTACTTATATCATAGCCGGCATTCTGTATACAGGCATTAGTACGCCCATTACCTCCATTCTCCCTAACCTGAGTAATAACTCCAATGAGCGCGTCGTATTGAACTCCTTCCGTATGGTCGGGGGGAATGTGGGCTTCTTTATCGCCACGACGTTTACGCTGCCGCTGGTCGCTTTCTTTGGACAGGGGAATGATCAAAAAGGCTTTTCTTTAACGCTCATTTTATTCGGAATCATGGCGGTCATCATGTTCTTGATAGCGTTCGCCGATATGCGAGAAAATACAGCCGTTAAAACCAAATCGATTCCGATTGCCAAGAGCTTTGCAGCCATCAAACGCAACTGGCCCTGGATGCTCGTCGTCGCTGCTAACCTGTGCTATTGGATTGGCTTGAACATCCGTTCATCCACGCTCATCTTTTATCTGCAATACAATCTGGACAGCAAGGATTTGGTCCCTTTAATCAACGGGCTGACCTCTATACAATTAATCTCGATGGTTCTGATTCCGATATTCGCTAGAAAATTAAGCAAAAATTCGATCATGATTATCGGATTGGTACTGGCTGCACTGGGGCAGGTTGTGATTTTAATGGGAAGTGCCAACTTAACCCTAATCATTGCCGGCTGGATTATTGGTGCGTTAGGTTCAGGCTTTGCATGTTCAATGCCATTTGCGATGCTGTCCGATACAGTGGATTATGGGGAATGGAAAAATGGAATTCGCGCAAGTGGGTTCCTGACCTCCATCGGAAGTGCATTTTGTATTAAAGCGGGCAGCGGGATCGGGGGATTATTGCCAGCATGGGTGATGGGTAGCACAGGCTATATCGCCGGGAAGGTTCAAACGCCTACCGCATTGTCCGGCATTCAGTTTAGCTTTATCTGGCTGCCATTTATCATCTTCCTGATCGGGATCATTCCTATGTTCTTTTATAAAAAATTCGAAAAGAATGAAGCTTCCATTCAACAAGATTTAGTTGCAAGGAGATCAGAATGATTCATATAACATTTTATTGATAACATCACAGAGTGTTGTATTCTTGCTTGAAAGCCTGTTCACTAAGTTGAGCAGGTTTTTGTATTTTTTCTATTCAAAATGTGAGTAAAACTATTGACAGGATTTTCTTTTGGAGTGATACTTCAATGAAGGCTCTTCTGGTGAAGGGTTTTTTTCAATTTAAGAAAAAGAATGTGATGATATGAGTCAACTGAGTGTAAGAATGAGAACCCATGGCTTTCTGAACAAGCATTTTACAGGAGAGTCTATTGATTATCGACAGATTATTGCTCTGTTTATCCCGCTTCTAATTGATCAGGCCTTTATTGTGGGGCTTAATTTGGTAAATACTGCCATGATTAGCTCATCAGGGATGGCAGCGGTCAGTGCGGTAAATATGATTGATTCCCTGAATATCTTTCTGATTAATGTGTTTGTCGCGGTGTCCACCGGGGGAACGGTTGTCGTTGCGCAATATAGAGGAAGTGGCAACGACCTCATGGTCTCTAAGGCCGCATCCGGCACCATTTCCTCCGTTTCCTTGCTGGCCTTATGTATCAGTTTGTTTATGATTGCGTTGTATAATCCGATTTTGAGTGTCCTGTTCGGCTCTGCCTCACCGGATGTATTGGCCAACGGCAAGGTATATCTGCTCGGAAGCTGTGTATCTTTCGTTGGGATTGCAGTGGTTGAGGCGGTATGTGGAGCATTGAGGGGAATAGGGAAGACGAGAGCGTCTTTGGCGCTTTCTCTCATTATGAACCTTTCGTATGTGGTCTTAAATGTAGTATTTATCAATCTATTGCACATGGGTGTGCTGGGCATGACGATTGCGGTCAACGTGTCCAGATATGCGGCAGCCGTCTGCGCGTTGATCTACTTGGTCAGGGTAGATGATGATTTGCGTGTTCAGCTTAGAGATATGCTTTATTTTAATCTAGCGATGCTCAAAAAGATTCTGTTCATCGGACTTCCGTTCGCAGCGGAACAGATGTTTTTTAATGGGGGTAAAATTTTAACCCAGATTTTCATTGTAAACCTGGGGACAAATGCGTTGGCAACGAATGCCATTTGCTCTTCACTGGCCAACGTATTCCAAATTCCTTCGAATGCCTTGGCGCTTACCATTGTGACAGTGGTCGGGCAATGCATGGGTCGCCGTAATGTTGAGGATGCCCGCAAATTTACCAAATCGTTTATTTGGCTGTCGTCTTGTTCTTTTATTGTCATGGGCCTCATTCTGATGCCTTTGTTTAAGCCGATGGTGGGGCTGTTTCATCCGCCTGCTGAAATCGTAGATGACATTTTCACCGTCATGCTGATTAATACCTTGGCCCAAATCCCGCTTTGGTCCATCGCCTTTATTACACCCTCTGCGCTTAGAGCAGCAGGTGATTCGAAATTCACGTCACTCACCTCAATGCTATCTATGTGGTTGTGCCGGGTGGTGCTTGGATATATGTTGGGCATCGTCTTCAATTTGGGGATTGTCGGTGTCTGGCTGGCGATGGATATTGAATGGGGCGTGCGGGGGCTCGTGTTTCTTTGGCGTTTCCGAGGGAACAAATGGGTACAGCATCGTTTGATCGATTGAATAGGTCCACTCCTGTAAAATTGACTTCGGGATGAAGCATTTTATAGGAGTGGATTTTTTTCTGTAATTGAGTTTGACAAAGAAATGATGTCAATGGTTAAATTTAACTGGAATTTAAATTGACATCAGGGGTGTATCATTTGGAGGAACATGATTTAACGAAAAATCCATCTAGTGCAGCTCCGGGAGAGTATGCGACTCATGGCAGCTACGATCGACGAGAACCGGACAAGATGGCAGTATTATCGGAAACATACGGGGCCTCTATTTTTTTCAGAAGATGGGCGGCCTGGATAATTGATTTTATTCTTATCGTTTTCGGATATGAAGGACTGGTTTATTTTGTGGTAAAAAAGGCAGCTGCTGCGGAAACCCCAAATATGGGCATGGTATTGGGTATCTTCCTGATTGGCTCCTTCTGCTATTATTTATTGCTGGAAGGACTGACAGGCTATACGCTGGGCAAGTTTGTACTTCGTATTCAAGTTGTGAATGGAGAAGGAAGATCGCCGGGTCTGGTTAAATCGTTGATCCGCACCCTCATACAGCTGGTAGATACGAATCCGCTTTTTTTCTTGGGCTTGCCTGCCGGTGTATGTGTGCTGGCGACACCCAAAAAACAGCGGCTTGGCGATATGGCTGCGAATACATATGTGGTTAAGGTGCGGGATTTGAGAGCAGTGAACAGACAGAAAACAGGTATTTTCACAGGGGCAATCATCCTGATGACGATCATTTCGGTTATCTATGCTGCATTCTTTATTTCTTCGCTCATTACACAAATCGTGAAGCCCGAGGTATTTATCAGTAAGGATAATCAGTTTGCGGTTACAGCCCCGTGGAACTGGTCACGGGATGATACGATGAATGAAGATGCAGATATCTCGATTCAAAATAAAATTTCAGAAAGATATCTAATTGTATTGTCTGAACCGAAAAACGATTTCGACAGCAGTATGACTCTTCAAGAGTATAACCAGATCATCCAAGATCATATAGAATCGGGGCTTACGAACCCAGAATCGGGGAACGCTTCTAATATTGCAGTAAATGGATACCCAGCCATCGAATTTACCCTCAAAGGAGATGTGGAAGACATTCCAATTATGTATGACGTAACCACGATTGAAACACCTTCACACTATCATCAAGTGCTTGCTTGGACCTACGCTTCCCGATACGGTCGAGCCCAGCAAGAGCTGCGTAGAATTAGAGACAGCTTCCGCGAAATGAACATACAGTGAAGCGAACATGAGCAATTATATTTGAAGCTATAAGGGATCTGATTGAACGTGTCCTGTTCATTCGGCTCCAACGTGTCCAGAAAGATTGTTTCATACATGCCTGTCTTAAGAGCCTTCTTATTACGAAAAGGGCCACCCGGACCGCCACTATTCCCTTTGGCATTCTGATTTCCGGGGGGAGCACCGCCGGGATTGCCGACAGCGTTCTTGTTCCCCTTTGGCGCTCCCCTTGGATTAGGAGCGTTCCCTTTCGTTCCATTTGGAACGTTCCCATAGGAAGAGTCCAAAACGTTCCCTTTCAATTCATACTGCCAGCGGTCTACAGACTTCCATTTGCGGGCCCTGCCCTCAGGAATAGAAAGAGCGGCGGCGATGTCTTTTAGCTTCATCGTCCCGCCGCTCTCCAGCCACATTTGTTTTGCCTTGTCCCGCTCGGGATTGCGTTCTCTTGCCACTACATCATCACCACCCCCAACAAAAAAAGCAAGCCACATTGGCTTGCCTTTCTATAAACAATAACTTTTAAAAATTCAAATCAGTACTAATACGAACTCCGAGTTGTCCAGACATGTTAGAAGATCCAGATGTTAAATTGACATAGAACGTACCTACTGCCCACGGACCAGAATTTTCATTTACTATTTCGTTGTATGTTTCGCCGGGTCCTACTGAACCGGAGGCCTTTTGCTTGCCGCCTGGACTTCCCTGATTAATAGTAAAGGAAATCTTTTTATTCCCTGTGTTCTTCAAGTACATTCTTACATAACCATAATTGGCTTTAATGTCGAAATCAGCCAAATATGTAGTCCCACTTATTGGCCGATTTTCAATTCGTGGTGTAGTTGCATTTGGAGTAAACACATGGCCTCCATTTCCAGCCCCCAAATGAACTACTGGCGAATTCGCAGAGTCCGATGTTGCTGGAGAAGTAGCTGTAGCATCATCAGCAGCGAAAGCCGATGGTACAGTGAGCATACATGCAGCAACCAATGTAGCAGCAAAGAAGCGTTTAGTTATACCCTTCATAGTTTAAACTTACCTCCCAATTATATATTTGTACAATATATGGTAATGTGCAAATATATAATACTATTTCTTGAAGGTAAAATCTACTATTTATTTTCAAATATTATCTTTATTAGGTTTTTAGGTATTATTATAGAAACTGTTGGTATAATACTTATAATTCATCCTTTTGCAACTTAATATCCAATTCAATAAGCCGGTCCAAGTCCTGCACCGTCTGCATTTTTATATTACGAGCCTTGCAGGTCTTGTTAAACAGTAACAAGCAGATAGCTCACAGAAGCATCTGCTTGTTGTTAAATAAGCTGAATTTAAAAGATGAACATCAAAACGGAGTAGGCGGAATAGTGCTGTACAAGCGAAGCGGTCGCTTTCAAAGCTTTCCGTAGGAAAGCTCGCTTCGGAAGCATCACCTTCCCCGGATTTCTACCGAATGGAAGAACTTTATCCAGAAATCCGGGGGCGGTGGCGATGGGAAGCACTATCCGCCTGCGTAGTGGCGCTATAGTAGATTTATATAAATTATTTTATCCTACAATAGAATGTCTGATCACTCGCAATCCGGCGACCTTCGCCACCTTGCCTTGCGGGTGGGTTGTGAATCGAATCGTAACTTCATTCTTTTGGCTCGTCACGGACTGAGGAAGCTCATAGGTGAACGTTTCAAATTTATTCATTTCCTCTGATTCCAGCTTGCCTTCTCCTAACATCTGACCATCTGCGGTGATGTCAAAGTCACGATGGGGACGATCGGAGTCCTTCAGATAGGTTACCGCTAATTGGACAGGCTCATCCGGGAGGACCTTCATCACAAAAGAGAACCAGCCCCCAGGCCATGTATCGCGATATTTGCGGTTATAGATGGACCCCAGGCCTACATGTTCCCCAGTAAAGGCATGATCCCGTTCAGGCTGCATTTCCGCAGGCTGCACAACATCGACCGTACGTCGTTCCAGCTCCAGCTGGTACGCTAACGCGGTACGGTATTCTGCCTCCGCTAACGCCCATTCCTCCGTGGAGAAAAGGTCCCAGTAGACGGTATAAGAACGGTCATACATTTGATAAAACGGACGAAGCTGCAAGTCTCCGACATAGCCCAAGTCGTTCATACGGAATGTATTGGGCTCATTCTCGTGAGGAACCAGCTTGGAGGTCAATGAACCTGCCGAGCCGATCAGTACAGATGCCAGCAGGTGCTCCTCGTTGGCTTCCTGTGCCACAGGACCAAGATCTCCAGCCAGCACAAGCGGGCCGTACATAAAGGCAATCCGCCGCGGATTGTCCGACATTTCCTCGATTCTTACGGTCATAGGGATGTCATATTCGACCGTATCTCCCTCCTTCCATTCTCGTTCGATCACCACGTAGCTGGTAGGACAAGCCTCGGCGGTGAACGCTTCCCCGTTGATTTTAATGATCATGCCTTGTTCCGCCCAATACGGGCATCTCAGCTTGATTGTAAAGGATTGTGGCTTCTTGCTGATGACGCGCAGCGTTCCCCGTCCAGTTTGCGGAAAAAGCGTTTCTTGCTTGAGCTGTACATCCATCTCGTCCCACGTTACGGTAGAAGGGACATATTGATTGACATAGATCGTTTGTGGTGTATGAAAATAGATGGAAGTACCGTACATGGAGTGGCTTTCCATACCGGACCCGACACAGCATGTAAAATCCTCATATTGAGAATTGAAGGTCTTGTGCCCACCCATTTCGAGCGATACAAAGTAGCATACGCGCCCATCGACGGGCTGCTGTGAAGCCAAAATATGATTGAACATCGCTCGTTCATAGTAGTCGGCATAGGCTGCGTAGGCGTCCCATTCGAACATATGCCGCGTTAGCTTCAGCATGTTGTAGGTGTTGCAGGTTTCACAGGTGCCTTCGCCCAAACGGTCATTCAGCTTCCCCGGTTCACCAAAATGCTCATTATAGCTATTGCCGCCGATCACGTAGGAATGCTTGTGAACAACCCGATCCCAGAAAAAGCGGGAGAGGTTTGCATAGTGCGGTTTGCCTGTCACTTCATATTGCCGTGCAGCACCAATGATTTTGGGAATCTGTGTATTGGCATGTCGCCCTGCCAGCGTATCCCGGCTGTCTGCGAGGTCATTCAGTACCTCTCCATGATAAAAGCGTTCCGCCAGCTTCAAGAAGCGCTCTTCCCCGGAATGCTCTGCCAGATCGGTCAGCACCTCGTTCATGCCGCCAAATTCGCAATGCAGTACCCGCTGCATCTGCTCATCATCCAGTCCTCGGAATACGTCCTCCAGCCAGTCGCCGAGCTTGATTTCCATGGGGAGAGCTTTGGGATGATGAGCCAGCAGATGGGCGTCACGCAAGCCGGCAAACAGTTTATGCATCGTATATAGCGGCACCCAGCCGCCGTTCAGATCAAAGCCCTGGGAACGAATATCCCCTGCCTTTACCTCCTCAAAAATCTCTTTCCCACGCGGAATACCGGAAATGTATCCGTTTCCATGATTGTTTTGACATATTTCCAGCTCGTCGATGACATCGTTTACCCGTTCGAGCAGTCTTTCATCGCCTGTGGAGGCATACATCAGCGAACAGCCGGACAGGTAGTGACCGAGTGTATGTCCGCTGATGCCGCGTGCTTCCCAGCCCTCATAATGAGCGGCTTTGGGCTCTAGCCCCGCATATTCACGAAAACGCGATAACAAACGATCCGGTTCCAGACTGAGCAGATAGGCGGCATTCAGTTCCATCGCATGGTAAAGTGGACCGGAATCAATGCTTACTTTATGCAAGTCAAAAGCTTGTGCTTTCAAAATCATCGCCCCTTAGCTAAGATGAAAGTGTATATTTCTCCACTACATTAGCATTGCAATCGCGGTATGTCAGTAGCCTAACCATACAATGGGTGGACAAATCCGAACTTGAACCTAAAGAGGCGATAAAATGACTTATCTGAAAGTAAACGTGGATGCACCCGTTCAGCTGATCTCGGCAGGCGAGTTTATTTCCGAGGTGCCATGGAAGCATATGAGTCGTTCTATAGAGAACTTCGAACTGATCCTTGGCGTCCATGAGAAAGTATACATTCGGGAGGAACAGGAGCATTTTGAGATAGGAGAAGGAGATATGGTACTGCTGTATCCTGGCCGCACACATGGAGGATACCGGGAATCGTTGCCGGGGGTTAAATTCTATTGGTTTCATTTCGACGTTCCCGCAACTCCGAATGTATTATCTAACGAGGAAATGAAGCAGGAAATCCATACGATGGAGGGGCTTTTGCAGCGTCACGGCGTGGTGCGGGATATCTATTTACCACAATGTGTACGGGCAGGGAACGGGGATCGGATTCATATCATCGTCAATCAAATTTTACACGTAGCCAACTCACATTATCTCACACATCACAGTGCCAATTATTTGTTCACCTCGCTGTTGATTGAAATATCCGAGCTGGCTCTCGGTCGTCTGATCAACAGTCCTGTCAGCCCGCAGGGAAATGTGAGCTTTAACAAGATTATCGAGTGGACCCGGATTCATGCCGAAGAACCGCTGACGGTGACGGATATAGCCCGAAAATTCAATTACAACAAGGATTATATTTCACGTTTGTTCAAGCAAAATACAGGCATGAGACCCTTGGACTTCATTCACAGTATTCGGATTAACAAAGCCAAGGAGCTGATTTCTCGTACGGATATGAGCATTAGGCAGGTCGCAGAAGAAGCGGGGTACACGGATGAGAAGTATTTTATGCGTTTGTTCAAAAAGAGAGTCCATATGACTCCTTCGCAGTACCGGAATGCCTATCATAAAACATTTATGAACAATGTCTAACGTATTTCCGCTTGGATAGGGAAATTTTATAGATAAAACATGAGAGGAGAGTCGGCTAGAATAAATTTGTAAGCGTTTTATTTATAGATAGAAGGGAGGAGAGACATCCACCATGATTACTAGAGAACAGATTTATCTGGATGAGAGGCTGGAGACCAAATCGGCTGTGTTTGAATTTATTGCCCAGGAGGCGGAGAAGCTGGGTGTCACCGTCCATAGAGAGCAGCTGGTGCGGGATTTATGGGAGCGGGAGAACGTGTATTCGACGGGCCTTCAAGATCAGTTTGCCATACCTCATACACAGAGCGAAGCGGTCACAAGACCCGCGGTTCTGGTAATCCGATTGAAAAACAGCATTGATTGGGCGTCTCATGACGGTAAGCCTGTCCAGTATATTTTCAGTATTTTGGTGCCCAAAGGCTCTGTGGATGTATCCCATCTGCAAATTATTTCCTCACTCGCAACCCTGCTTTTGGAGGATTCCTTCAAAGAGGCGGTAGCGGGCGCCAAGAATGGCGACGATGTGTATCATTTGCTCGAACAGTATACAGAAGGGTTGGTGTCATAAATGAAAATTGTAGGCGTTACATCGTGTATTGCAGGTCTGGCTCATACTCCAATGGCAGCAAAGGCACTGGAAAAAGCAGCGGCACAACTCGGTCACGATATTAAAGTGGAGCAGCAGGGCGCACTGGGACAAGTGAATAAGCTCACGGAGGAAGAGATTTCAGCAGCGGACTTTGTACTGATTGCCTCGGATCAGACGGTGAAGGATGCGGAACGTTTTGAACATAAAAGAATTGTTCGCGTCAAAATCGGTCATGCGGTCAACAATGCGGAAGCGGTTCTCACCAAAGCGGTGGAAGCCATCTCTGCTCAAAAATAAGGCAAGGAAGGCGACGCGGGGAATCAGCAGCGTAGCTGACTTGGAACCATCCGATTAGCCGTTGGATTACAGTAGTATTCAAAATGGGGGAGAACATGATGAAAAAATGGCTGAGTGAAGCTAAAAAGCATCTGATGACAGGCATATCTTACCTGCTTCCGGTTATTATTGCAGGCTCCTTGATTGTGGCCGTGTGTAAAATTATCGGCCTGACAATGGGGGTCACCGACTTTGGCCCATACGCCGATAAGAGCGGCTTTCTTCATATTTTATATTTGGTCGAAAATGTAGGCTGGCGCGGAATTGGGCTCCTGAATATGGTGCTGGCCGGATATATCGCCTACTCCATAGCCGACAAACCTGCGCTTGCTGCGGGGCTGATCGGGGGCGTGCTGGCACAGGAGACGAACGCTGGCTTTCTGGGCGCGCTCATTGCAGGTTTTTTTGCCGGCTATATTACGCTGTGGGTGAAAAACAAGGTGAAGATCACAGGCCCGGCCGCAGGCTCTGTCCCGCTCATTATTTTGCCGCTGATTACCGTGGGTTTAACGGGAATTCTCATGTCCGTCATTTTGGGCGGGCCGCTGAGTGCGATTAATGAAGGGCTGGTCAACTGGATTAAGCATATGAGTGAAAGTGGAACCAGTACTCTGGTGCTTGCCTTGATTTTGGGAGCCATGATCGGGTTCGACCTTGGCGGTCCAGTCAATAAAGCTGCCTGGATGGCGGGAAATGCGTTATTCCTGTCAGGCGTGTATTTGCCCAATATTTTCGTCAATATTGCTATCTGTATCCCACCGCTGGGCTATGGTCTTGCAACCCTGATTTTGAAGAAGCGCTTTTCCAAAACGTATCGGGAGGCCGGAAAAGGCTCTGTCATCATGGGCGTTATCGGAATTACCGAGGGAGCGATTCCGTTTACGCTGCGTAACCCTGCCAAGCTGATTCCACTGAACATGCTTGCCTGCGCCGCAGGTTCCGCACTAACAGCTCTGCTGGGCGCACACGTCATCATGCCTCCGATTGGCGGTTTGTATGGCGCAATCTCCGTAGGTACTCCGTTTGCATATCTGGCTGGAGGAATCACAGGAGCGCTAATTATTGTAGCGGGTACGCTGCTCGTCAACTTCCGTGAGGAAGAGCAACAGTCTGAGACGAAGGAAGCGTCTGTCAAGAAAAACGGGGAAGATATTGAGCTGGTATTTGACTGATTTTACTAGATAGAAGATAGACAGCATGGAGGGAGATCGAGATATGAGCCGTACGAAAGTGCATGTCATTCCACATACTCACTGGGATCGGGAGTGGTATTTTACCACTTCCAGATCCAAGGTCTACTTGGTAAAGCATGTGAAAGAGGTTCTGGATGCGTTGGAAACGAAGGACGGGTTTAAATATTATCTTTTGGATGCCCAAGGGTCCCTGTTGGATGACTATATCAAATGGTGTCCCGAAGACGAGGAGCGCATTCGCCGTCTTGTGACGGATAAGCGCCTGATGACCGGGCCGTGGTATACACAGACAGACCAATTGGTGATTTCCGGTGAATCCATTGTGCGCAATCTGTATTATGGCATGGAGACAGCGCAGAAATATGGTCATGCGATGAAGGTCGGTTATGTGCCGGATGCCTTCGGCCAGTCGGCGCAAATGCCGCAAATTTATCAGGAGTTCGGCATTCGGCATTTTTTGTTCTGGCGCGGTGTGGCAGACAATACGAATCCAAAAACCGAGTTTTTGTGGAAGGGATCAGATGGCAGTCAGGTGTATGCCGTGCAAATGCCGTTCGGTTACTACTATGGAGGCAATATTCCAGAGGAACCGGGGGAGCTTGAAGCATATCTGGATAGTCAAATCGGTGCGCTGGAAGCGAAAGCATCCACGCGTCATGTTTATTTTCCCAACGGCTTCGATCAGGCGCCGATCCGCTTGAATCTGCCGGAACTGATCCGCACGTTCAACGAGCTTGACCCGGAGCGGGAATATGTGATGAATGAGCCGGAGCGTTTCCTTGCAGAGATTGAAAAGGACAGCAAGGGCCTTCCTGTACTGGAAGGAGAGCTTATGGAAGCCAAGCACATGCGTATCCATAAGTCTATCTTTTCGACACGCGCAGACCTTAAGCAGCAAAATAACGAGATCGAGAATCTAATCGTAAATACGCTGGAGCCGGTACTGTCGATCAGTCATGCACTGGGCCATGAATATCCACATCAGATTGTGAAGGATATATGGAAGCTGTTGTTTGAAAATGCGGCTCACGACAGCATCGGCGGCTGCAACAGTGATACAACGAACCGGGATGTGGCCTTTCGCTACAAACAGGCACGGGATATCGCGGAAAATCTGTTGGAGCTGCACAAGCGATGGATTGCCTCCAGGATCAAGCAGGAGGAGACATTTGCCTTTACCATCTTTAATACGTTGCCCTACCCACGCAAGGGAGTGACGGAAATCGATGCTTACTTGCCGGAAGGAGGCTTTGTCGTTCGGGATACGAACGGGCAGCAGCTTCCATATACGATCACGGAGAAAGTTGAACAGACAGACTACGTGCTTGGTCAGCATATTGATTTGAACCCGAGCAAAAAAGTGTACCTGCCTGAGCGTGTATTCCGTGCCAAGCTGCTGGTGGAGCTGCAGGAAGTACCTGCTATGGGGTATACGCAGATTGTTTTTGATTTCAGCTCGACCGGGGATGCCATAGCAGAACGCAGCAACGGGAGCTGCATTGAGAACGAATTCTATGCTGTAGCTGTACAGGATAACGGAGCACTGCGCATTACGGATAAAATCTCGGGACGTGTGTATGCGGATCAGATGGTGTTTGAGGAAAATGGAGATGACGGAGATTCCTACAACTATTCTCCGCCGGAACGTGACCTCACCGTTTCTTCGCTTGGTGCTGATGTAGAGACCATCACCTCGAAAAGTCCGGTAGCCGAAGAGCTGTCCCTTCGGATGAAACTAAAGGTTCCGCATGATTTGAATGAACGCGCCGCTGCTGTGACTTCCGCCATGCTGCCGCTACAGGCGTCGGTGTCCCTGCGGAAAGGCGAACGCCTGATACGCTTCTCGGTGAAGGTGGACAATCGGGTGCTGAGTCACCGATTGCGGGTGCTATTCGATACGGGGATTGCCTCCAGGCTATCGATTGCGGATCAACCGTTCGGGGTCATCGCCCGTCCGACGACGCTGGAGGAAGTAAAGGTATGGGAACGGGAACAGTGGACAGAAAAACCGATTACCATTGAAGCGATGCAAAGCTATGCTGCGCTGAACGACGGTTCCCGTGGAGTAGCCGTGCTGACCGAAGGCGTACGGGAATATGAAATCATAGGTCCTGACCATGATACAATAGCGCTGACGTTATTCCGTACTTTCGGGTTTATGGGCAAGGAAAACCTGCTGTACCGTCCGGGACGTGCTTCGGGAGAAAAGATCGTAGAAACGCCAGATGCGCAGCTGCTCGGCGAGCTTTCATTCACGTTTGCCCTGCATGTGCATGAGTCCGGGTTTGATGAGGCAGACATTGCTCAAGCGGCCAAGGAATATTTAACACCGTTGTCCAGCTACCAGCTATCTGATTTTCTGAACGGTCGGTTGATATTTGCCTTCCGGGACGAAGAGAGAATATTCGAGCAAAGCTACAGCCTGCTGTCTTTTGGCGAGGATTCGAGTGTAGTCCTGAGTGCATTCAAGAAAGCAGAGCACAGTGAGGGCTATATTGTACGTGTATTTAATCCATATTTGGATAAAAACGCGACCGCACGTATTACATTTGGCAAATCGGCCCGCTACGAGCTGGCCTCGTTGGATGAGCGCTCCAAGGGAGAAGCGCTGGCCTCGTCCGATGCGGACGGTGCACAATTGCCGGAATTGGAGCATTGCAAGCTGTTGACGGTACTGGTAACCCCGGAATCGAAGTAACACAGAAGCCAAATACGGCTATCGGAAAGGAGGTCTTGATTCTACATGATTTTTCCCTACAAACGCTTGAAAAAGATGTACCAGCTCGTCAGTGGAAACGATCAAGGCTGGTCTTGGACCACCAAAGCACTTGCGGAGCGGCTGGAAGTTACGGAACGGACGATCCGCGATGATTTTAAAAAACTGGCTGGCATTCTGAATGAATACGGAGCGCGTCTGGAATCCAAGAGGGGAATCGGCTATACGATCCTGGTTGATGATCCCGACAGATACCGATTTCTCGCAGAGGAAGGTCAGGAGGAAACGGAAGTAAATCAGCCGTTACCAGGAGCACCGGAAGAGCGCATACGGTATGAGCTGTTCAAGCTGCTGAATGCGGGGGAATATGTAAAGATGGAAGACCTCGCCGACGAGCTGTATATTAGCCGGGCAACCATGAATAATGATTCCAAGATCATCCGTCGGATTCTGGAGGATTATAGCCTCACCCTGCGTACCAAGCCGGGACATGGTGTGAAGGTGATCGGGGAAGAGAAGAATATCCGTTATTGTCTGGCTGAATATGCTGACGTCCGCGATGAAGAGGGACAACGCAGCGGTATGCCCTTGGGGCAACAACAGCTATTCCAGGGGTTGGACTTATCGCAAATCCGCACCATTATCCTAAAGCATTTGCGGCCCCATGGCATCAGGATGGCTGATTTGGCACTAAAGGATCTCATCACTCATCTGGCAGTCATGGTGCTGCGAGTGAAGGAAGGACATGGGTTAGAACGTTTTGAGACCGTGACAGGCAGTCAGCGGGATATGGAATTGGCTGCCACCATTCTGAGTGAGATGGAAGAAGCCTTTGACATCACCTGTCCTGCAGGAGAGCTGGATTATATTCTACTGCATATCGTTAGCAAAAAGATGGCGGAAACCGAGTGGGAGCGTCTCCAGTCTGACCAACTCTTTTTGGCAGTGCGCGGGATGCTGACATTTGTCTACGAACGCTTTACCTATGATTTGCGTGATGATGAACGGCTGTCCCGGGATTTATTTGTGCATTTGAAGCCGATGCTGACCCGACTGGAGCATGGCATGAACATGCGCAATCCGCTGCTTGGACATATCCGCAAATACTATCCGCTGGCCTATGAGATCACAGTGGGTGCGGTTAAAGAACTGCAAAAATCGTTTCCGTATGACATCAACGATAACGAAATCGGTTATTTGGCGCTTCATATCGGCGCAGCATTGGAGCGCAAATACAATATTCCCCATCGGCGTCGCAAAACGGTGCTGCTGGTATGCGGCTCCGGCTACGGAACCGCCCGCATTCTGGAATCCAGACTGCGTTCCCTGTTTGCCGAGCTGGACGTATCCCGCGTGGTCTCACTTCGAGAATATGAGGAAATGCCTGCCGTCGATGAAGATCTCATCGTATCGACCATTCACTTGCAGCAGCGCAAGAACAAGCCGTCGGCGGTGATCAGCCCGATTCCTTCGGAACGGGATATGGAGACGATGACGCGGATGGTGCGTGCCAGCGACGAGGAGCAGGAAATTTCACTGCTGCGGTATTTTGACAAGGAATGGTTTATGACCCGATCCGATCAGCCGGACAAGGATGCACTTATTGAAGAAATGAGCGGTATTTTAAAGCAAAAAGGGGTTGTGACCGACAAGTTCCTGCCAGCAGTCAAGGAGAGGGAGAAGCTGGGTTCTACTGCACTGGATCGAGGCATGGCTATTCCCCATCCCCTGGAGCTCAGTTCTAATCGAACGGTCGTAAGCGTATGCTTGCTGGAAAACCCGATCCGATGGGATGCCAACCATGAGGTCCACGTAGTATTCCTGCTGTCGATCTGCAAAGAGGACTATGAGCAGGCCATGGGAATCTATGATCTGTTTGTAGAGCTGATCCGTCAGGAGGAAACGCTGGAACGATTAAAGCATTGCCATTCCTTTGATGCCTTTATGCTAATCGCCCGCCAGGTGCTTGCGGTGAAGAGCAATGATTTTCATTGAGAGCTGACCAGCCTGTAGTCTCATGATATGAAGCAATATAAAAGAGATCGTTCGCGATCTCTTTTTTCGGTTCACTAGTGTAGCTTGGATGAGTGAAGCTCGATTAATAAAGCGAGTTGATCCAACGAAAATTTATGATTAACCATATCGACAGTAAAATCTTCAGCTGCTTTCTGATCCATTTTAAATTGAAAGTTATTGTAGCGCAAAAACATGAGTAATGCAGTAAAAGCCGTTCGCTTATTTGCATGATGGAAAGGATGGTTTTGTCCTAGAGATTCAAATAATGCGGCTGCTTTGCTGAATATTGTGGGGTAAGTATCTTCACTAAATGCCGATGATTGAGGACGTAGAACAGCAGACTCAAGCAAACGGATATCTTTGAAGCCGATTTGTTCGCTTTTACTGTATCTTTCAATCATGGCAACATGAATAGCTATAACTTCTGGAATGGTTAAGAAACGAATGCTACTCATCTATCCTTAAGTCCTTTGAGGGTTTCGTCATATGAATCCATTACTTGAGAAAGGGTTTCAAAAAAATCATCACTTAACCCCGAGGGCAGAGTTATTTTGTTCGATTTTTGTATGATGATTTGTCCGCTCGTGTGATCTACTTCAACCTGAACTGTATCTCCCAGGCCCAGTCCGAGCTGCTTAATGGCTTCTGTCATCGTAATCCCTAAGCTATTTCCGAATTTAGTAATTTTACGCTCCATTCCAATCACCTTACCCATATTTTGTCTTCCTTATTATATTTTTCAACTGTTATAACAATTATACATGTTCTCGTGGTATTTAAACATATCTTTTAATTCAGTTTTTATACCGGAGACCCAGTATCAGTCTTTTGCCGGGAATACCCGGAGGAATGCGGGCATATGTCAATCTGGCTACCAGCTAATCGAATGTACAAAAGCCCTTCCAGCCTCTCATGAGAGAAGTGGAAGGGCTTGGCTTTTGTTTATACCCGTTGCACAGTAAACTCGAATTCCAGCTTTTGATCGACTGAAATCTGGTAGACCATGGAACAAGCCTTTGATATCACTTGTCCCCCAGGAGAGCTAGATTATATTTTGCTGCATATTGTTAGCAAAAAAATGGCGGAAACCGAGTGAGAGCGTTTGCAGTCTGATCGGCTCTTTTTGGCGGTGCACAGGCTGCTGACATTTGTCTACGAGCGCTTTACCTATGATTTGCGTGACGATGAACGGCTGCGTGATGTACGCTAGCATCACGGCTATTCTTATTGTATCATCATACAACAAATCCATGAGGATGGAATGTCTGCACATGATTATCCAAGGTATTTACTTTAAAATCCGAACGATACTCCTATAATAATTTTTTCAACTGAGATATTCGGCCTTGTGACACGCCAAGCCATACGGCATATTCGCTCTGCTTGGCTTTTGGATGTTCACGCATGAGCTGTTGTAGACTTTTAAGCAATTGTAATGAAGACCGATGGACTTTATGTTCTTTATACGCAGGTTCCTTAACAGCAGGGGTAGGAACGGGACTAACACCTACGTTCCCCTTCATGTCGAGTATACATTGCTTACATAAAAGTGAACTTTTGAAATAGCTTAAATCCTGGGTCGAATTGCATAATTTACAGGAAAGCCCGTTATACTTTCCAACACCCATAAAACCAGATTCAGTATCCAGATAAAATTCTAAAGGGTCGCCAATTTCAATTCCCATCGAGGCCCGGATTTCTTTGGGAATAACAATCCGGCCTAACGTATCTAAAGGACGTGTCATACCTGTTCTCTTCATTTGATATCCTCCTAAATGATTTTGAGCGTATACGTACAGTTTTTACATATCAGGGAACCCTTAAAGTGGCTTAATTCTTCGCTTGAATTGCAAAATGTACAAGAGTGTCCCGAGTATTTGCGCAGGGCTATCGTCCTCGATTCAGCATCTATAAAAAATTCCACAGAATCATGCGGAACAATGTTACACGTAGTGAGTGTGTCTTTGGGGATTACCACTCTACCAAAAGACTCTAGATTTCTTGTCATTTTTGCGTACATCATCCAATGATCTCCTATAAAAGTATTTATTGTTGTACCAAAAGATGGTATATTGAAAACATACAAATACTCAATTATATTATAAGTTTTACAATTTTTGCTTTTGATTAAATTTGCACATTCCAAAGTTCATATTGAAAGGGTGGTTTATTCATGGAAATCACACCTATGATACGCGCAGAGATTGAAAGATATTTGAAACAGCAAGGCATAACTATGACCGAGTTTGGTCATATCACTGATTTAAATGTAGGTACAGTGAGTGGCATCGTCACAGGGAATCGTTCTATATCTGTTAATCAACTGGATCGTATTACTGCCGGGATGGGATTATCACCAGACTATTTTTATGAACGTTACATTGAAGAGTGCATCAAAGAATCACCCCTGAATTGGCGAAAAACAAGCCCATTTTTATATCGATGTGCGGAGCTTGGCCGTTTGGATTGCATACAAAGCGTTGTGAGTCTGTTGCTAGATACTCCTACCTACATACCATTACTTTTTGAACTGGCTGAGGACTTTTTCCAAAAAGCTTACCAGGACGCGGCGGCTCTCCTTTATGAAAATGTGGCTGAAAGTGAAAGAAAGCAGCATTCAGAGCGATTAGCAGTTTGCCAGTATCGACTGTTCATCATCCGGATAGGGAAAGATCGAAATCTTAACTTGAATGCGGCAACTAAGTTTGAGTCGTTTGTCCATCGTTTAAACGAGATAGATCAATTGGATGCTTTGAAAGATTTAGCAAACGTATATAGAGCATTGAGCTTGTGGGACAAGGTTACTGAATTTTCATATCAAATGGGCCAATTAGCACAGATTCAATATAATTTAGCTCATAACTCTAAGAGAATAGAAACAGAGCCGAAAAAAAGTCCAAGTAAACCGCTTTTTACCTACATAGCTTATTCTGAGTTGCTGTGTGCTAATGCTTGTGATGCAAGAGGAGAATATGAGCAGGCATTAGAACATATTCATTGTTATGCTGATCTAAGCTGGGTAAAGGAGAACGATCCTGAGTCACTTTATTGGAAGCGGCAATATCAGCAATGGGCAAAAATTAATACCTATGTTAATAGACTTATGTCTGGAGATATCAGCGTACTGCCGGATTACGTAGAGTACATGGCTGGTGAAAAAGAAATCTTCGCTGAACTTCTTAACATCATTGAAGCAGCCAACCGATATAATATGAATGTCGATCATATCCTTCAGCGCTTTGAACCCCAAATTGCAGCATATCGGGAACCATCATCTTCTGATACGTATACACAGCAATTCTTACCACAACAGTACGTTCGTTTTTGGTACAAATTGGCTAAATACAGCCTAAATAAAGGTAGATATCCATATGGTTTCAAATGTTTAATAAAGGCTTTTGAAAAAGCTGTTACAATTAATCACGGGCTACTTATTACCAATTGTGTTGGGCTATTTTCCCGTTTTAGTACACATGCGGCTCCTGAAACACAGACTCAGTTCCAATCCATGCATGAGGAGGTGTGGGATAGAAATGATAAAAAAGATGGCTTTAATCTTAGTGACGGTTAGCTGCTTACTGGTATTCGTAGTACCAGCTCAGAATCCGACTTCTGGCAGGTTAACACCGCAAGATCACGTTGGTGGAATGTGATACAAGTTATTCATTCAATACCTACTGACCAGCTTTCATGCTGGTCTTTTTTTGTTATATTTTGTGGTTTTTGAGTAAAAAATGATCATAATGTATTTGTTCATTACCTCCTAAAATGAGATTCACTAGGAGGTTGAAGGTATGAACGTAGATGAACCCTTAACGTTAAATCAACAGATGGAAAGTGCCCGGCAACGATTGCATGACCTGTACGAACAGTATGGTTTCGGACATGTTTGCGTACTTGAGCAGTCTATGATTTTGGACGAACTAATTAATCAGCACAATCGCATGTACCAGAATAAATAGGTTAACTCACTATGTTCAGTCAGAGACCACATCCTTCTTATGCAAAACTTTTACCCTTCCCACATAACGATCTTAATTATTCTATAAAATGCCTTGGATGATATTTATATACATTTTCTCATGTCATAAAATGTAATTAAGAAGGTAACAAAAAAGCAGCTCCTGCATCTGCAGGAGCAGTTCTCTGAACAATCACAATTATCTTTTGCGTATCCCTTTTCGATATCGATAAGAGCTATTTCGTTTACTTCTTCTTTTTGGAGAACCTTGATGGTCCTTAGGAGGCGTGTCCTTATCGTGTGTCTTTGCAACAAGAACAAGTTCAATAACAACAATGGCTTTGTCGAGCCAATCGAAGGTGTTGTTTATTGCTCCGCTCCAGTCTACGTGTGTTGCCCAGACAAAGGCGGAATGAATGAGTTCATTAATGTTGTGTTGCATGTACAAAACCCCTTTCAAATTTAATAGATTTGTTGTGTCTTACATCAAGAAACCGTAGGGGCCCTTTTGCAATCAGTTTTATTTTTCCACCTGAAAACTTGTAGGAATACGAGATTATAGGGTGCGGTAGTTGCGTTTTGTAACACCAATTATGTTTGACCCATGCTTTATCCCTTCTCCTTTTTAGGTGAATAAAAAAGTGCTGATAAGGTTTACGCTGTCACGCTTTCTCTCTAACGCCGGCCCATCATATTCAGTTCGCAAATATGAGTAATCTTTGTTGGAGTACAGCCCTAACTGGCGTATGCTTCTGCATACGACTCCCAGCGATCCAGCCACTAACGGCTTATCGCAACGTGTCCGATCCTTCGGGTTAGATCACTTCGTGCCGATTGAAAAACTGCGATCAGTGCCCGGCGATGCACTAATTCGTACTCCACTTTTTCAACCATCTATAGTCGAAAGCGACTTTGTGGTGGAGTTATGGTCTTGGTCATAAATATGTGGCCAATCAAAAAATCCGATTGGCCATTTCAACAGTCATACCTAAACAAAAATGCAGGATTCATCTTTCTACAAACCTTTTTCCGCTTCATAAAGTCTGTCAAAATCTCATAATTCTCATGTTAAATATCTTCAGATATTAGTGTTTGCTATTAGTGTTTGCGATGTGAGCCGAAGCAACCTGTATATTAAAAAATCCGATTATGGTGGCATAAAATGCCTTCTACAATCGATTGTAAGCAAAAAAAAGCCCTTTTGAACATGCCTAAATAGGGCATGCAAAAATAGACTTGTGCTTAATCTGTAAAATTCTGTTCTTCGCACCGATCCTAAAAGGCGGCAAAGAAAAAAAGTGCTTTTGGCTTCCAAATTTGGTATTCGGTAGCTTTGCGCCCAAATAATAATTCAATGCAGCTCTTCAGTAGAGCTGTCCCTATTCTCCGTTTGCTCATGCAACAGAGACAATTAATAGATTTCATATTGTCATCATTATAAATGATATTTAGCCCAATCAGCAAGTTTTTCCGGCAAGCCAATCAGAATAGCAAAAAAGTAACTCTTGCAGGCGGTGCAGAAGCTACTTATATATTTGTAAATCAATTTGGATTTTAAATAGGACTAAAACGGAAAAGAATGGTATATTAGAATCAAAAAAAGAAGATTATGGAGGAGAAGATTGTAGGTATATACTACCATGAAAATCATATGCAAGTTAAGAACGGGCCATAAGCAGTCAGTATTCAGTTAGTATTCAGTTAGTATTATTGTTAAAAGAAGGTTGGGTTTAGAGGAGGATAATGCATATGAGAATAAAAAAAGCTTTTTATGCTTACTCGAGTCAAAAGTTAGATCTTTTGGAAGATATAAGAACAGCGGTTAAAAAAATAAATGATTCATCGTCAAATAATATTACAATTACTACTTGGGAAAACTACTCTATTAGTGGAAAGTTTATTATAAGTGATATTTTGACAGCGATTCAAGAATGTGATTTGTTTATGTGTGATCTCACTTATCTCAATTATAATGTGCTTTATGAATTGGGTTATGCTATTGCTCATAAGAAGAAGATTTGGATATCACTTAACACAACCCATGTTAAGGCAACGTCCAATTATAAAAGTTTTAATCTTCTAACAACAATTGGCTATGCAGGTTATCAAAATGCAAACGAGCTTTTTGATAGATTTTTCACTGATATTCCTTATGAATATACTGATACACCAAATATAATTATCCCGGAGGGAGATGTGAACAAGAGCTTACTTTACCTTAAATGTGAAGCTAATACAAGTGCATCAACCTCTTTAAATAGTCTAATAAACAAGTTGCCGGTTCCCAAGAAAATAGATGATCCCTATGAAGGTAGTCAGCCGTTAAATTGGTATTTAAACTTGTTGCCAAATGCTTTTGGAGTGATTATACACTTTCACTCTATTGATAGTGAAAAAGAAAGCCAACTTGATGTTGCAAGAAAAGCGCTAATCGCAGGGATTTCTAAAGGAATGAAAATAAATACATTATTACTTGCGCATGCTCCCTTTCAACGACCATTAGATTATCATGATGATCTTCAAATACATGAAAATGCGATTGGATGCGAAAGTATAGTAAAAAAATGGTTGGAACCTATTACTGAGAAATATCGTGAAATGGTTGGAGAGCATAAAGACTATAAGGCAGAACAAAAGGCTGCAGGGAAATTATCCAGCTTTGTATTAGGAGATTATGTGGCTGAAAATGAAAATCAAGATTTAATGGAGTACTTCATAGAAACAGCTGAATTTAAAGAAGCATTAAATGCACAGCAAATTTTGTTTGTAGGAAGGAAGGGGACCGGTAAGACTGCAAACTTAATTAAATTAAAAAATATAATGTCCTTAGATAAAAGAAATTTTGTGGTTCCTATTCAACCTCAAGGACATGAATTTGAGGGCGTTTTAGGGATTATGGAGCAAATGCTATATAGTTCGGAGCAAAGGCATTTTATAGAGAGTATTTGGAAGTATTTGATTTATACTGAAATTGCAAGACAGTACTATGAATATTTAAACAATCAACCTCTTCATTATCAGAAAACTGAAGACGAAAAAAATTTTGAGGACTTTGTAGGATCTAATAAAAGACTTATTGATGCAGATTTTACACTTAGACTAGAAAATGTGGTTGGAGATCTTAAGGCAATCAATAAATCTGATAGTGTTGAACAGCAACGTTCAAAAGTCAGTGAATTTTTGCATAAAAACATGCTTCATCAACTAAGAACGCATTTAGGAAACGTTCTACGAAAAAAAGAGAGTGTTAAGATTTTAGTTGATAATTTGGACAAAGGTTGGAATGATAGTGCTAATCTAAGTAATTTAAGTGATCTACTTTTTGGACTTTTAAATGTTATCCATAAAATAACTGGAGAATTTCAGCGAAACACCTATAAACATGAACAAGTCAATTTATCTTTAATAGTATTTTTGAGAAGTGATATATTTTCAAGGATTATGAGTCATGCGCCGGAAAGAGATAAAATCGCGACGAAATATTTAAACTGGTCAGATTCAAAGTTGTTATTCCGGGTTATTGAGAAGCGCATTGATTATAGTAGCAATGGGATTACAAGCCCAGAAACATTTTGGAGAGATTATTTTTGTGAAACAGTCGACGGGGTTCCACTAAAGGAATATGTTCAGAATTTAATCATCCCCCGACCACGCGACATCATATTCTTATTTAAAGTAATTCTTCAGGAAGCAGTAAATAGAGGTCATAAAATAGTGGAGGAAGAGGATTTTAAAACTGCAGAATACGCATATTCAGAGTATGCGTTACAGTCACTTTTCCCTGAGAACGGAAAAAGGGTAAAGGATCTTGAATCAATCTTATATGAATTCGTTGGACAAAAGTCAATACTGACTCAGGAGGAAGTAGAAGATTGTTTGAAAATCAACTCAGAAGAAGATCTGGAGTTTTTGATACAAATACTATGCGAAATGACTTTTCTTGGACAAGAAGTAGGGCCAAATAAATTTGAATATTACAGTGACAAAAAGCCTGCAAAGATTACAAACAAACTTGCGCAGAGACACTCAGTGATTACTGGGCAATCCAAAAAGTTCAAAATAAATCCGGCTTTCCATGAGTATCTTGGAATAATAAAAGAATAAATCGGCATTAAGTTATTTAGACGGTAGAGGCAGTATTTTTTATTAGTCAGCCTTCAACAAATCATAGCGTAAAGCTCTTTCTGTGCTGTGATTTGTTGAGGAACATTGGTGAATTTGAGTACAAGGATTTAATTGAGTTGAGCTATTCGAACAGTTAATAGCACGGAAGACTTTGTCAAACTGATGGAAAATCCTGCGTGATTCTGAAGTGCTCAAGGGAGACAATTCATAACTCGTCATCTTCTCTATACATAGAAATGGAAAGGGTCACAAATGATGTTTGAGAAATTTTTGAATCATCTTCAGCAACTTGGTAAAGCCGATAAAACGATTCAAAATTATGTGGCTTCTTGGAATGCATTTGAGAAATGGATGCGTGTAGCCGATCCATTGGTAACGGATGCCTGTTATGCAACTCAGAAGGATATATCCGATTACAAAAGGTATATGTTAAAATCTGGTTGTTTAAATGGGAGTCCAGCTAAGCCATCGACCATGCAGTTCCGCTTCGTGCAACTGAATGCTATTTTTCGATTTTTTTGCTGAACGGGGGTATATACCTGATAATCCAGTTGGTCCGATTAAAAAACCGCCAGCAACTCGTCGGCTACCTAAATGGCTGACGAGAAATGAACAAAATGCTCTTTTGAGGGAGCTTCGGGATAATCGGCTGTATGATGCAAAGAGAGATACCGCGATTGTGCTTACCATGCTCCGGCTGGGACTCCGTGTTCATGAGCTGTGTGATTTGAAGCTTGACGACTTAACGAAAAGGCACGGCTTATATTCACGGTAAAGGGGATAAGGATAAGGAGCTATCGATCAACGTAGAACTGAGGGCTGCTATCCAAGCTTACCCTCAGAAGAGGGATGATTCGAGTCCATATGTCTTTGTTTCACAGCGATCAGCGAAGCTGAGCGTTAGAGCAATGCAGCATATGATCGGGAAGTACAGAAACAGGACTAGGATAAAGAACTTGCCCTGTCATGTGCTGAGACATACTTTTGGCCATGATCTGGTTGTAGCGGGTAATGATTTGCAAAAGGTGGCCATGCTGATGGGTCACTATAAAGAGGATGGAACTTCAAATATTATAGATGACCATTGGACTTAGAATAAATGAGGAGATTGATTTACAGTTGAATAACACTATAAGTGATTTTGGTAAGTTGAAATTTGAAGTAAGAGAGTTTTTAAAGCAGACATCTAGTTTTATAGAAGTTAATGAATTTCAAATAAAGGATATGGTGAAAGAATCACATTATGTAGTGACCCACGAAGGCGATGATTACGATTTCTATGGTATGGATACTGCATCGTATTGGTTTCCTATAACATTAAGAAATTCAATATTTGTTTCGCTCTATGCATTTTTAGAACATATTCTCATCAAGATCTGTAGAATTTTAGAGAAAACAAAAGGGCTTTCTACCAGTATTGAATCTTTTAAAAACGATACAAATATCAAAGGACCTACAATAGAGACGGCAAGAATGTATATTACGAATGTTGCAGGAATAAATTTTCCGAATCAATCACCTGAATGGAGGTATATGAAAAAGTGCACTATCTTGAGGAATTCAATAGTCCACAATTTTGCACATGTGAATGATAAAGTAGCTATGAAGCTTCCTATGAATGGGGTAACGACTAAAATTGAAGATGTGGCTAATGAGGTAGTAGGCTATAATTATTTTGAAGATTTTGGAGAAGGAGCTTCAAAATTTGGCTTTGAGAATAGTTTCTTCTTACTTTCTGGTTTCAGTGAACACTTTCTAAGATCATTTGCAATTTTGCTTAACAAATTCTTTCGTATGAACATCTCTTTACTAGACGGTAGATATGATAAAGAGCACGCATCATTCGATTTTAGAGTATGACATCATACAGAAAGGAAGAGACGTAGTTCTCAATCGCGGACCAGAAGCGCGATACGGCGCAATGAGATACGTGGTCAAATCGTTCGTGATGCGGACATGGGTAGAAGTGAGGAGCTGACTTCTTTCCGTGGGGAACATATCGTGGAGTGTTATGTGGATAAGACAACAAATAGAAAAATTTCTGGACTCTCGTAAATGAGAGTCCTTTTTTTTGCAGCAATGAAAGAACATTCCCCTTAGAGAGAAATTAATTTGCTAGGAGAATACCATTTTAATTCGGAGAAAGTGATCTCATTAGATTCTTTAAGACCCACTAAATCATTCTTAACGTTGTTCAAAACGGGGAAATTCTTAGGAAATGGGCTTATCGTTGTAAATCCGAATTTTGCTGATGGTGCCCCAATAAAGTCGTCTATTTGTTCGTCAAAAAAATCCTGCTTTCTACGAGATTTGTTTCTATAAGATACCAAAAAGACTTTTAGAAAATGTTGTTAATTAAGAGTTGGATTGAAGTATAGTAAATTTATCTGCTCTTACTTGGAACGAAAATAATAAAAACTGTCGTTATATAAATAGAATGAAATAGGGGGGATCAAATATGAAGAAAATAATCGAAAGACAATTGTTAGAATCAGATCTTACTAAATCGGCCAATGAATATAGCCCTACACTGCGGAATATATCTTCGGCTTTTATCTTCCAGTATGTATTGGTACCTGATGAAGCTAAAAATCCAGAATATGTCTATATACCCGAGGAATATTACAGTAAAGAACAAACGATTGAACTTGATGGCTTTATATCTCAATGGAATATGACATGGGAAATGGGACAAATACGAAATTTGTTTCATGAACAGGATATCCCCAAAAATTTGAGCTGGTTAAAACGATTCCGAGAAGAAAATATTTACTTAATACCGGAACTCAAAAAGAATCGGTTTTATGCGTATTCGCCACTGTATCATTTATTGCCAGCGCGGATCTTAATCGCCTTTGGTTTACCTCTCTTAAGATCCGGTATATGGCCCTATTCTCAGCGAAATTGGACTATTGAGCGAAACCTACCAATGGACTTTGATCTCAGGTTAGCAAAAGCATTCGCTTATTATGTGTGGCCTCTCCTTAATTCTCGTACAAAAATGGAATATTTTAGTGAGGACGAGCCAATCAAAGTGTTGGCGCACAATCTCGATTTTTGGCTGCCTTATGTAAATATGGTGATTGAGGAACGCTTGAAGCAATTTCCGCGAGCGGAAATCGAGAACGCGAAGCAAGCCAAGATGCTGAAAAAAGCCGAAAATAATGTTCCAGAAGCAATTTCCGTATACCGACCGCTCATAGGCGGTCAGATATGGGAAGGTGAGGAAGAAGCCTGGGACGTACTTATTGAAGTCGTCGAACGTGCTGATTCTCAAGGAATGCTAAGAGCTTTGATTGATGCCGTTAAATCAAATCGTGTTCAAGACGACTTTTCAAATAAGTGGTCGTATGAACGAGAAGATTTTGAACGAAAGCTTTATAAGAAACGATCCAAATACAGAGTGAAATTTGTAGAGCTATCCGATACGATCCCCGTTATAGGTCCATATAGCGAGGTGGACGAACGCATGTTTTGGCAGGATTTTATGACTATTTTAGATCATAAAGAAAAGCAGGTCGTGGTTATGCTGCGAAATGGTACTACGAATTTATCAGAGATTGGAAAAGAGCTGGGCTATGCCAATCACAGTCCCATATCAAAGGCATTACGTAAAATTCAAAAAAAGCTGCAAGATCTTGAAGAATAACAGGGAGGGATTATTTTGACAACAACGCTACTGGAAGACCAGTTCCTTAGTATGCTGGCGTGTGGAGCCGAACTGGAGCGAAAAAAGAATCGCGTCCGGCAAGCAGAAGGGATCGCTGTTGCTAAAAAGGAAGGGGTGAAGTTTGGTCGCCCCAGGAGACAGATCGGGCCGGAATTTATCCAGATATATGATAAGTGGAAATCCGGGAAGATTACTGCATCCGATGCCCTACGTGAATTAAGAATGGGAAAAACGAGTTTTTATAGGTATGTGGGGGAATATGAAAAAAATCGTACCTAAGTGAGAAAATTGTAATAAATTCATGCATGTATCTGATTCAGATCCTTTTCTGGCTTGCGAGGTACTATACTAGCAGATTGTTGATAGTATATAATATTATCATTCGGGTTGCTAAAAAGCTCCGTTATATGCAGGTCCTCCGTAAAAACGGAGGGAGGCGAAAATATGGAGACAGTAACAATTGTATCGAGCATTGTTATGATGATTTTTACATGCTTTAATTCTTTATTAGCGCTGTTAACGTATATCTGTTTGATTAAAAAACAGTAAGAGGATTACCCCACCGACCAAAGTTTGGTAATCCTCTTACTCTACTATTATTTTCTTGAGTCAACGGATTACCTACATATATACTACTTGCAGCTTCCCGATGTCTGAACCGTAGCCATTATAGGTTACGGTTTTTTTCTGCTTAAAATAGTTCGAATACAATTATGTAAGAACAATGTATTCGTCGTCTTCTATAGTTAGTATTGTATCACTATGTGTCAATATGAATCAATATGAGTCATTATGAGTCATTGTGTGCCATTATGAGTCAATTTGACTCAATCTGATAGAAACTGATTCAATCTGATAGAATATATTTTATCTTTCTCATATCAAATCGCACCTGAATATATATTGAACAACGAAAATATTTTGAAGGAGCTGAAGAATAGTATCCGTGGATTGAAATTTAATGACTGGTATATTCAAGAAAAAATTTTTCGAATATGTAAAGGAGTACAAATAATCGCCAACAGGGAAAGATTAATTTGAATAGGTGGTGAGTGTATGGAGAGGGTTGAATTTGTTTTGAACCAGCTTCGGGACATCATACCTGATGGAACGGGCTCGGAAAAAGAGATGGTTGCCGGCGGATATATTATTAGATGGATAAAAGAGAGTAGACAAAAGAATGAATTGACTTTGAAAGAAGTACATGACCTCATGGATGCATATGAACTGTTTCTTCAATTTGAAAAATAAACTGGAATCAAGTTATCCAAATTAGCCTAGGGGTGCATCCTCCGGGCTATTTGGGTTGTTGATCGTACAGCTGTTTATGTTTGTATTTTTTTAGGAAATAATTTAAGCAAAGGCGAAGGGGTGTGAGCTGAGAAAAATGGGTTGTGGTGAAGTGGAAAATGCAGAAAGATAGTGGGGGGATTTGCGGCTGGTCATTGAGTACGTGGAGCTTCCCTATTTGCTGACCGTTTTGGAGCTGAATCTAAAGAAGATGAAAGATTCTAATTTTAAGTTGGGCCATCTGTTTGAACTGCATTTGAAAAAGATACAGGATTGTGTAATCAAGTACCAGTACCGAGTGCGGCAGGCAATAAGAAAACGAGGAATCAAGGTTCTGGACCAGCATCAAATGGAGAATTGTATAATGGCCAAATATCTTTTCCGAGGGTATGTACATGACGCAAGGTTACTATGGGGCAAGGTTAAATCAGATACAGAAGTGCGGCTGGCAGCATATTTAGGGATATAGCCGAGATAGAATGATCTATGTGAAAGAGAGCGATACAAATCACTCTTTTCTTGCGTCAACTACAGGTAGTCGGTCTTATTATTTTCCTATTAAAAAATTTTCTTTGAAATTATTAGAGATGGAAATAATATCCGAAGGTATTTCGTTTTTTATGAAGAAATGTAAAGTAACAAATGATTTATGAATTAAATGTCATTTGTTGTGTATGTATGTAAAAAGGAGGATGAGTATTCATGTTCATTAGGAAAACGTAGAGCTTGGATTTTTCCATCAGCGTTGAAGGACGACATTACAAAAATTTTACATGTTTGTAGTGTACATTTGTTCCAGAACGAGGTAAGGTACTTATGTAAAAAAAAGAGAGGATGGAAGATGAATGAAATTTTTAAGCTTTAATGGTAAAATAAAAAAGACAATGTTATTGATTCCTTTGCTTGCCATGTCAGTATTCCCTAGTCTTACGGGCGCGGAAAGTGCTTCTAATGAGGAATTAGCCAAACAATCGATAAAAAATTATGTGGAAGCAGCCAAATCTGGAGATGCTTCGGAAGCAGCAAAATGGGTGATAGATACGAGATTTAAGAGCGAACAGGAACAATTGAAAGAGTATAAGGAATCAGTAAGTAATAACCCATTCTCCGATGTCAGCATCAAAAATATCGTTTCAGCTTCTGATGACACCTATACTGCTACGGTTGAATTAACTAGAAAAGATGATGGTTCAATCAATACAGTCACATACCCGATCATTAAAAAAGGTGATAGTTGGAAGGTGCTGGTAGGTGGGCAAGAGACAAAAAGTAAAAAGGTCGAAAAATTAATCCAGTCTCAATCAGAGGAGAATAATACATCGTCTGTCAAGCCTTTATCTACTGAACTTGCAAGTTATGGTGGTGATACTGTTTGGGTCAGTGCCGGTGATCACATTTATAGTGGTCGGTTTAACATGACTGAGGACAGAGTAGGTATTACGGGGTGGCAGCAGATTCCTGGAAGCCTGTCAAAGTGTGCTGTTCGATATAGTATTGTGGAAAAAGGTATTTTTAGTGATGATGCTTACGGGCAGACATTCCATACTGGTTTCAATTATTGGAATGGAGCGGCTTTTTATGAAACTGTATACACAGGGCGGCAACTTTCCAGTGTGTACTTAAAAGCTACAAATGAGGAACTTGGTAATTCTGTGAAATTAAGAGGGCACGTATACGGAAATTAAAATATAGGATGCAAGGGGATCTGAAGATTAGGAAATAGTTCTTCAGGTCTTCTTGCTACTATATGATCTATGGAGGTCACAAATGGTTTTGCTAAAAGATAGTTCTAGTAAAGAAGTAATTAGAGAGCAATATGAACAATTATGGAGTGAACTTTTACTTAGAGATGAAGAAAAAGCGGAACACGTTTTGAAAAAGATAGAATATGAGTTGCTGCCTACCCGTCAGAAAATTCTTAGACCATGGAAAAAAATCATATCCCCGTTTAAAACCCGTCTTATATGGATTATCCTCTTTAGTGTGATGGGACTCTATCTTTTAGCTTATGTCTTATTTATATTTGTATCTTTATGGATCGAAGATTATTAAAGACGTTTTCCGGAAAACCGGAAGCGTCTTTTAGTGTTACTTGTGCCAGTTCCTGCAGTTGGTTGTTTTTGTTCGAAAAACGAACAAATATATTTTCATCCTGGTATCTATCGGTTTACATGACCCAATCTGGCAGAGTATTTAGCTCCAGACGATAAAGGCGAAGTCACAGTATATGTGATCTGAATTGAATTTTTCATGAAAAGCATTGGGACAAGCCTGTTGCTTCAGAAGATTCTACTCGATATGTATACAGTAGTTGATTATGGACACCAGTTTTAATATAGTCGTAATTTATTAGAGAAATCAAGGGTGTTTCTGTAGCGATCCAGGAACACCCTTGATTTCATGGAGCTAGTTCAAACCCCGAAGGCTGGTTTTAACCAGCCTGAGTACCTGTAACAGACAGGCTGGCAAGAAAGGAGAGACCGGCATCCACTCAATATTTATTTATACCCGTTGCACAGTAAACTCAAATTCCAGCTTCTGATCGGCTGAAATCTGGTATTCCTCATGTACGGGAGCGCCCCAGCTATCGTCGCCGCCTACGCCCATCTGCTTGCCAGCTACAGTGACAACGGTGTAATACACGTTGGGCAGTTCATACAGATGGTATGCACTTTCCAGCTCAAACGCTGTATACGGCGAAATATTGCATTCCACAGGCGCGGTGGCAGGTGCGGTAATGCGAATGCCTCGCCGGGAATCGTCGGTAATATCGACACGGCGAACGCCTGTACGGTTGCCGGATTCCTGTGGCACGACATAGCCGGATACGTTATCCGCAGCTTCGTTGCGGAATACGCCAAGTCTCGCGCCGAAGGCACGGTCGATGTAATTCTCCTCCGGTCCCATCGCGTACCAGTCCAGATGGCGGTAGTCCGCCGGAACCTTGAACGAAAGGGCAAAGATCGGCAGGTTAGGCAATCCTGATACGCCTTCATAGGTGGATTTTACGTTCAGACTGCCATCGGCCAAGACGGTATAGGCTACCGATACTTGTACGCCTGCATGAATGCTTAATGTGTAGCGGAATGTAACGGTCACACGGTCTGTCTGCTCTTCCGTGACCTCGATGCCCACACATTTACGTGTCAGACTCGCAGCGAACCAGCCCCCGGCTTCAAAGCCCAGCGCGGTTCCCCGATCATTGTCCGTGGTTGCACGCCAGAACAACGGGGCAGGAGGCATAGCGATCATCTCGCGTCCGGCGTAACGCAGCGAGGTCAGACTGCCTGCTCCTTTGGAGAACATGATACTGAAATCTGTGCCGTGAACACCGATATTCACATCGCCATGTACCACTCGCAGAACACCACCCGTAGTGGCTTTCAGCGGTTTTGAATCTTCCACGATGAAAATATGCTGTCCAAAGGCTACTTCATGCCCGGCCTCAGCCCAGAGCGTGGCTTCCTTCAAAACAAGCGCCGTGTGAATGACATATTCCCCAGGCTTCCCGTCTGTACTTGGGAACGTCAGTGGAATATAGGCTTCGGTCTGAGCCGCCACATCCACATGACTCACATTTCGTGCGATCTCTTGGCCTTCATGCAGCAAGCTGTATACCAACTCGTAATCGCTCGTTCCCTCGAACAGGTTTTCGTTGCGAATGGTTACGCCGTTCCGATCAGGGCTGAGCTTCAGATTTTGGTACAGGAATTTGACCTCCTGCATCTTCGGCGAAACCTTCCGGTCCGCATAGACAATGCCGTCCGTACAGAAGCCGTAGTCTGTGGCACGATCGTCAAAGTCGCCGCCGATAGCGAGGTACTCGCGTCCATAGCGATCTTTTTTCATGACCGCCTGATCAATGTAATCCCAAATAAAACCGCCTTGATACAGCTCGTATTTGTTCTCCAGCTCGGTATATTTGTGCATGCCGCCTACGGAATTACCCATCGCATGCATGTACTCGCAACTGATATACGGTTTTTGCGGATTGTCGTTCAAATACTGCTCGATATCAGCGGGCTTGGCGTACATCCGGCTCTCCATATCGCTGGTGTCATCGTACGTACGGTTGTGGAATACGCCTTCGTAGTGCACTAGACGGCTTGGATCGGCGGCGCGGAAATAGTTGGCTACGTTGCGCAGCACTTCACCCGCGTATGATTCATTGCCGCAGGACCAGATCAGAATGGACGGATGGTTTTTATCCCGTTCCAGCATGGAAATGGCACGATCCATAACAATATCCTGCCATTCGGGCAGATTGGCGGGAATATTCCAGGAAGGCTCAACTGCGCCGAGCTTTTGCCAGGAGCCATGTGTCTCCAAATTCATCTCGTCAATTACGTATACCCCGTACTCATCGCACAGCTCATACCATAGGGTCTGATTCGGATAATGAGAGGTACGGACAGCATTCATATTGTTTTGCTTGAGTGTTCGGATATCCCACAGCATATCTTCACGGGAAATGGCACGTCCGGTGCGTGCGTTAAATTCATGTCGGTTTACACCCTTAAAGACGATGCGTTTGCCGTTCAGGTGCATGACCTTGTTGAGCATCTCGAATTTGCGGAAGCCGATCCTTTGCGGGATAACCTCCACGAGTGTTCCATCGGCATCATAAATTTGAATGAATAACGTGTACAAATAGGGCTTTTCCGCGCTCCAGCGCTGTACTTGCTCCAGGCTTGCAGACAGCAAAGCCTTGCCATCTGTAAAGTCGGCCTTCAAAGAGGCTACTATCTGGCCAGCAATATCCTTCACATCGACGGTTGCATAGGCCGTTGCCGGTTTTTCCAGGCTCAATTCCAGCTCCAGCAGACCCTGGGTGTAGGAGGCATCCAAGTCAGCCTTCACATGCAGGTCGCGTACGTGAACATGAGGAATCGTGTACAGATATACGTCTCTGAAAATGCCGGAAAAACGCCAGAAATCCTGATCCTCCAGCCACGCTCCGGTACTTCTTTGATATACCTCTACCGCCAGCTTGTTTTCGCCGGCTTGCAGGAACGGTGTCAATTCAAAATCAGACGGTGTAAAGCTGTCCTCGCTGTAGCCGACAAAGCTTCCATTTAACCACACATAAAAGGCCGATTCGACGCCCTGAAAAGAAATAAACACAGGTTGCCCGTCGGAGCTCATATTTTGCGGTAAAACAAAGCTTTTAATATAGCTTCCTACCGGGTTGTGATCCTCTGGAATATGCGGTGGGCGAACGTCCGAATGTCCGTCCCACGGATACATCGTATTCACGTATTGCATTTGGCCGAAACCTTGCGTCTGGATATGGCCCGGCACCTGGATATCGCTCCAGCCGCCATACTCAAAGCCAGGGGCATAGAATTCCACCGGACGACTGGCCGGGTTCGTTGCATAGTTGAACTTCCAGTTCCCATTCAGGCTATGGCGCCAGGCCATATCGGCCTGGTGCTCTGCTTCCTGAAGCGTGGCGTAATATTTATGATCGGAATAGGCTGGCAGCCGATTTACCGCGAACTTGGTCACATCGGTGAGCCAGTCCAGACTGGGGATACGGATGGTCAAGGCGAACACTCCTTATTTTTAAAATGAAATGAAGGTATCGGTGATCCGTTCAAAAATCTGTTATTTTACCGAGCCAACCATGCCCGCTACAAAGTGCTTCTGCATCAGGAAGAATACCAGTGCAGTCGGCAGTGTGGACAGGACGATAGCGATCATGATGACACCGTAATCAGGTGCATAGCTGGAGCCGAGGTTCGAGATCAACAGCGGGATGGTTTGATTCTCGGGCGTTTGCAGCACGATCAGAGGCCAGAGGTAGTTGTTCCAGCTGGACATGAACGTGATGATTGCAGCAGCAGCATAGGTTGTTTTCATCGTAGGCATGTATACCCGGAAGAACAGACCCAACTCGGACAATCCATCCATACGGCCTGCTTCAAGCAGATCCTTCGGAAACATCTTGGTGCTTTGGCGGAAAAAGAAGATCAGGAACGCCGTAGTGACGGTCGGAATGACAACAGATGAGAGTGTATCAATACCGATCCAAGGCATCACATTGGAAATACTGCCGAACATCCGGTAAAGCGGGATCATGATCGCCGCAAACGGAATCATCATCGACATCAGCAGAATATTGAAGACCACGTCTTTGGCTCTACTTCTGTAAATTTCAAAGCCATAGCCGGCCAGGGATGCAATCAGCATAGCCAGCAGTGTAGTTGAGATTGAGACTTTTGCAGAATTGCTTAGTGCTGTAACGATATCCACCTTTTCCAGCAGACTATGCATATTATCCATGAGATGAGAGCCGGGCAGGAGCTTGCCTTTCGTCACATCGACCGACAGGTTGGTGGAACTGGACAGCATCCACAGGAACGGGAAAATGGAAACGAACGATACAATGATCAGAAAGGCATACGTAAATAATCTTTTCGTTTTCATCATTTTTTCTCACCTGCCACTTTGAACTGGATAATCGACAAGATAATGATCATGATGACGATGGAGTAGGAGACGGTCGCCGCATAACCAAAGTCGGATGAATACTTGAAGGACAGGTTGTAAATATATTGCGAAATAGAAGATGTCGCGTTGCCTGGTCCACCCTTGGTAATATTCATAATTTCATCAAAGAGCTGAAGTGTACCAATGGTCGATGTAATCGAGGTGAACAGGATAATCGGTTTAAGCAGCGGAACAGTAATGCTGAAAAACTGTCGGATCGGGGAAGCACCGTCAATACGGGCTGCTTCATAGATGGAACTGTCAATATTTTGAAGACCGGACAGGTAAAAGATCATATTGTACCCGGTCCAGCGCCATGTGATCGCGATAATAATCGTAACCTTGGCCCAGAAGGGGTCCGTAATCCATTGGATCGGCGTGCCGATCACGTGCAGATTCAGCAATAGGGAATTGACCAGACCATCAGCCGAGAACAAATACTTGAATACAACGGAATAGGCTACCAGCGATGTAATACAAGGCAAGAAGATGGCTGTGCGAAAAAAGCCTTTGAATTTCAGATTTTTATCATTCAGCAATACTGAAATGAACAGTGCCAGAATAACCATCAAAGGCACCTGGAAAATTAAATAGATAAACGTATTTTTCACGGCGGTTATAAACATGCTGTCCGTAAACAGACGCTTGTAGTTATCAATACCGTTAAAGGTCAGATTAGACCCTGTACCTGTCTTGAAAGACAAGATAAGCGCCTGAATCATCGGGTAAAAATAAAAGGCCGCAATCATGATCACTGCGATGGATATGAACAACCATCCTGTCATACCTGCTTTGAGACGTGTTGTAGTCATTTTGGGCGCGGCTGTCTTCATAACCATATCAACTCCCTATACAGCATTAAAACCTTGAACTCGCAAGCCCAAGGTTTTAAGTGCTTATCGTTTTATTGTTTAGCCTTGGCTACATGGACTGTCTTATTTAAGCTGTGCTTCTGCCTGTCCTTGAGCATCTTTCAGAACTGCGTCTACATCTTTGCCGTTCAGGTAGTTTTGAATCTCAACGGTCATGATGTCCTCAATGGCATACGTATGCAGGCCATAGTTGACTTTTGGAACTTGTTTGGTCCATTCTGCGAATTTCTTGTAAACTTTGTCGCCACCGAAGTACGGATCTGCCACGTCATAAGCTTTACCGCTGGAAGCTGCGTTTAATGAACCGACAATTCCAATTTTGCTCAGCATATCTTGATACAGCTCTTGATCTGAACCGAATGTTTCTTTCAGGAAATCAGCAGCGGTATCTTGACCGTCCGAGTTGAGGACATACCAGGAGCTGCCGCCGAGACTGGAAGCATTCACGGATTCAGGTACATTTTTCAATTTAGGGAAAGGAACAACAGCCCATTTACCCGATTGTGAAGCTTCTGCTTTGATCGAAGGCGTAATCCAGTTACCTGTAGGTACAGAAGCAACTGCACCGCTATTGAAGGCTGCCAGGAATTGACTCCAGTCGGCATTCATTTTAACAATATTTGCATCGAACAAGGATTTGTACGTCAAGAGCGCTTCTTTCAGAGCTGCATTGCCTGCCAGGTTTGGTGTTTTACCGTCTTCTTTCAGGTACCAAGAACCTGCGGATTGGATCATACCACGGATCAGACCGAGGTCGTTCGGATCTTGAGTGAGCATTTCTTTACCTGTTTTTTGTTTTACGGCTTTACCGATTTCAATGAATTTGTCCCAATCAATATTGGTCAGATCAGCTACTTTGTAGCCGGCTTGTTCCAGATAGTCCGTTCTTACATACAGACCCATAACACCGGAGTCGAATGGAACACCATACTGCTTGCCGTTGTAGCTGGTTGGTCCGATTTTGTAATCGGCGAAGTCGGATGCTTTGATCGAGCTGCTCATATCATGGAAGGAATCCGGATAGGCTTGCAGGAAGTTCTGTGCCCGGTAATCCTCGATCAGAACCACGTTTGGCAATCCCTTGGTAGAACCGGAGTTGAGGCCGGCATTCATTTTTTGTACGATATCATTTTGAGCATATTCAACAATGTTTACGTTTACATCAGGATGTTTGGCAACGTAGCGATCTTTTGCCAGCTTCAGGGCCGCGATATTGAAGTTCGGGTCCCAAGCCCAGACGGTGATTTCTTTTTTGCCTGAATCTGTGGTCGTAGCTGCTTTCTCAGTATTGCTGGAACACGCAGATAGCAAGATCAAGCTTGCGATCAGCAAAAGAAAAGACATTTTTTTCATTTCGTTCAACCCCTACTCTTTTTTTATAAGCTGCTCATCATGTAAAGCTTTTTGAAAGCGGTTACCTTATTTATGAATCTAGTTTATCATCCTTGCTTTGTGGGTAGTTAGGAATATCTTTATACGGATTTGTCTTATTATTATCAATTATCAAAAAAGGCACCGCTTACATTTGTACTTTTTTTGGATTTAGGTATTTTTTATAGCACCATTCCACCCACTCCGTTTTACATGCGCATTTTTTAAGTTCAGCCTATATTTTTTATAGGTATTCGGATTTTATGGTGGTATTTATCTAAAGACTTGATTTGTAGCGGTATCTTAGTACAATGGTTTTATGACTACTCAAAAAATAATAAATGATGAGCTCAGAGTCAAAATATTTAAGGCATTAGCTGATGAAACAAGATTGGACATTATACGAACTCTATACGTCAGCAAAAAGGAGATGAATTGTGGAGAAGTAGGACACATTCGCGATACTACGAAATCGAATACTTCGTACCACTTGCGTACTTTAAAGGAGGCGAAATTGATCAAGGTACGAAAAGAAGCTCAAGCGAAGTATATGAGCATCGATTTGGAGACATTTCAAACTTACTTACCCGGATTTCTGGATACGTTGTAGAAAGAAATTCTTTTTATCGTTCGCTATGAAGGGAATACAAAAGACGCGGCCTAAGAGGAACCGCGCTGTTGAGGGCTAGTGTTTGCTTTATCTCCACGAAGGATCATGCAAGTACTTGTTGCATAGGCCACAAGACTTTGGTTCTCGTCAAAAAATTTATTTTTAATTCAATGGTCGTAAAACTCTCCTCCGGTTGAAGGGTTGTCCCGAAAGCCACGCCTATCGCAATGTCTGCAAGCGTACTTGTTACGCCTCCATTTAGTGTTCCTTGGGGATTGGAGTGGCTTTGGGTCGCCTCCATCTCAAACAGGACTTAACCGGTGGCAATGGCTACAGGTTTATCCTTTCTGTATTCAATCGAATAGCAAAGACGTATCCTGAGATTCATAAATATGAGCCGCGCACGTGTCCAGTAACGCTTGAAGCTTCCGATATATGGCGCCGCCGAGACTTAGCCGCTCTTCTCTAATGCCATTCTTATATTCGATAAAAGCTTGCATTGTTCGTTCAATGGTTTGAGTCCTGCTTGATCCTTGCAAGAATCCTCTATATTGATCCCCGCAACGCCTATATCCGCAAGTTTCAATACATTCTCGACTATCGTTTTCTCATCTTTTCCATAACCCGACTCTATGTCGGCAGAAACAGGGATGTTTACATGATCCAATATCGTTTTTATGCGATTTAATATTGTGTCAAATTCAATCCTTTCACCATCTGGATAACCCAAGCTTTTTGCTATTCCCCAACTGGTCGTACCGATAGCTTTGAATCCGGCTTTCTCCAGAGACAACGCAGAAAACAAGTCCCATGCATTTCCTAACAATAAAAGCTCGTTTGATTCATGTAATACTTTAAACTCCTGAATTTTGCTCATACCTTTAGCCCCTCTGCACCACTGAAATTCTTTTTAGTGAGTCCGAACGATGATCATACCCAAATGATACTGACCAGTTCTCGATAAATGCTTGCCGAGCAACTTGCCCGCATATCGGTTACCCGTCACGCTATTGGTACCGAAGACGAAGCTTTTCTGGGCTCCACATCCTCCCCAGCGTTATGATGTCTTCCTCACCCCACGATCCAAAACAACGATAGTAAAAGCCATGACGATAACCAGACCGGCCGAGGTCATAATGGAAGACAAACCGGCATTGTTCAAAACGAATGCACCTAGAACGGCTCCCACGCCGGAAGAGGAGTTGAACACGGTCGTATACACGGCTGACGCCGGGATAGCCGCCGCCCCACCTGTTCGCAATACCCATGTCTGGATACCAATAAAAAGTATCGAGATTGCCGTGCCCCAAACAACGAGCAGAGCCAGTACTGGCCATACCCCGGAGCTGAGCCCGAACGTGCCCAGACCAATGAGCGATATGCACATAAGCAGTAGTGATACGGCGATAACCGTCTTCATGAAGCGGTCGATCAGCGCCCCGGTAAGCACATTTCCGAGCAAGCCGGCGACCCCGAAGCCAAAGAGCAGAGCGGCGATCATAGCGGGAGCAATGCCAGGGACGTTTCTCAGATACGGCTCGATGTAGGTGAACGCTCCAAAATGCGCAGCTACCGTGAAGATCGCCACCGTATAGACACGCCACAGCCTCCCACTACGCAGCACACTGGCCAGGGTGGCGAATCCGACCGATCCTTCGGCCTTTATTTGCGGCAGCACGATGGCCATTAACAGCGCCGTGAGCATGCTGGCCGCGAAGAGGATGCCAAATGCCAAACGCCAGCCCCACGTCTGTCCGATCAGGTTGAGCAGCGGAACACCCAGCACGTTTGCAATCGACATGCCGCCGAAAACGATCGAAGTCGCAAGGCCCTTCCGGTTCGGAGGAGCCATCTGTGTCGCAAGCGCGGCCACCATTGCCCAGAAAACGCCATGCGATAGCGCCCCGATAACCCGCGCCAGCATCAGAACCGGAAACGAATGGGCGATCATCGCAAGTCCGTTTGCGGCAGCCAGCACTAACATTAGCCCGATTAGCAGCGGCTTCCGCGGGAAGTGGTTCGGCAGTACGGCGGACAGCAACGCGCTGCCTGCACCAATCAGCGCATAGGCCGTCACGATGAGCCCTACCGTTGCGGGACTGCGCCCAAGATCGGAAGCGATAAACGATAGCAGTCCGATCGGAGCGAATTCAGTGGCAACAATAGTAAACATGGCAATGCCGAGAACAACGATCGCCAGCCAGCTGCGAATGCTAGCTTTCGACGGTTCGGCTTGATTCAAAGCAACCTTAGACATAGTATCCCTCCGTATTGATCAGCCACATTAAATACCAATTGGTACATAATCGAGATAAAAGAAAAGCAGCAGGCAGCTGCTCGGCAAACGACAAGGCAAACGCCGATACAAGCGCCCCGACCGTTGATATGTCGAGTTGCAATTCAGCCGCTACTTCTGTAAGCAGCCCAACAATAACAAATTCGCTCGTCCCCAGCACAAAGGTTAATAGAAACAAATTCAACGTCAATAACTTTTGGTGTCTTGTCAACACTACCACTCTCTCTCCCCCTCCTACGCCTAAACTAAGCTCTCTCGACGGCAATCTGCACCTCCGCGACATAAGCTTCAGGATCGCCTGTCTGTTCATGAGGGATGCAAATTTCGCGCCGCGGTTCGTTTTCGATCATTCCATAACCATTTCGCTCAATCCACAGCGCCAGTTCCGTGCTTGCAGTGCAGCGGCTCGTCGTCCGGCAATGATGGATCAGCGTGGCCATTAGCGGAATGCCCGGCAACCGTTGGACTGCAAAGGGCGGCCGGCTTGGCATTTTGTCGGCTAGCAGCCGAGCTGCTTCAATGTCCATATCTTCATCGCTTTCCTCAGAGCCATGCCACAAAATGGTCTGCGACAAGGACGTTCGACCGGCATTGCCCAAATAATCGTCCAGTTGCCGAAACATCTCCGGAATTTGTCGAAAACAAGTTCTTTGCCGATAAGACACCACCAATTGCGGTTCCACTTCTTTCAGCACGACATCATGCGTCCCCCCCTGTTTTCCCTCATGCTCGATGGCGTCTAGCCGTTCTTGAATGCGAACCAACTTGACCTGCTCTTTGTCCACAATGGACTGAATCTCGTGCTGCTTGATCCGGAACATCCCTCTGATTTGCTCAAGCGGAATTTGCTCGTCGATCATCCGGCGAATTTGCTCCAACGAGAACCCCAGTTCTTTGTAGGCCAAAATGCGGTGAAGCTGAAATAACTGATCGGCAGTGTAGTATCGGTATCCAGAGTAAGGATCGGTATGGGCCGGCTTGAGCAAATTCAGCTGGTCGTAGTACCGAAGCGTCTTGACAGACACTTGGCTTATCTTCGAAAACTCGCTGATTTTGAACATAAATGCACCCCTTAATATCCAATATTGCGCTTCTGCTCACTTCTTCCGAAGTATAACTTTCCCGTTAAGGGGAGAGTCAAGCAGACGGCGAAAAAAGAAAATTTAGAACAGTTCCACCGCCGTTATCTTGTCCATCGACTGAGCGGATTTCCGAACAGAAAAAAAGCCGCACATCAATGTGCAGCTGGTACAGCTGGCTCTAGGGCCGACCGGTCCGCCAAAATCTTACATATAAAGTGCATAGTTGAGGCCGAGATAGAAAATGCTCAGGCCGTCCATCTCTGTCGTACGATTATAAGTCATGGGAATCCTCCTTGGAGATTTGTTTCCTTCGAGACCGCGTTTCAGTTCCGGTGGATGAAGTCTGCAACGAGACGTCCAATTTCATCAGGTGCGTCTTCCAGACAATAATGACCCACGCCTGTAAGCCGATGAACGGGGGCGTCAGGGAACAACTCCGTGAACAGCGGCAGAAAATGTTCAGCATGTAGCGTGCGGTCAGACTCTCCCCAAATGGCCATTGCCGGCTTCGTGCGAATCATGCGAACGACTTCAGCATTAGGTACTTCAAACTGATGCGCGCCTGTAGCATACCCTTTCGCCCAGCCGATTGCGCCGAGACAATCGGACGGATCGGCGAAGCGCGAGCCGTAAGCGGCCAGCCAGGTGTCGGTAATCAGGGCATGGTTCTCGAAACCGTTCAGTTTGAGCGTGCTGAGAATATTAAAACCGAGTTGGCCCAACACGGCCTCGAGACTTCCATCCTTCTCCGCCTGAACAACCCATTGGAACCAGGGCGAGACGCCGACATTGGCGGTCAACCTGTCTCCGAGGCTGGACTGGCCGAATGGTGTCGGCCCATTGGTCGAGATCAGTCTGCGGATGCGATCCGGATGTCGGGCGGCGAGTCCCATCCCCACTGGCCCGCCAAAATCGTGCATAATCAGCGTGATATCCCGCAGGTCGAGCGCAAGCACAAACCGTTCAAGATTGTCGATATGATCTTGCAGCCAGTAGCTACGGTCCTGAGGAGTCGCACTTTTACCGAACCCCATATGATCAGGGACAATGACACGGCAATCCGAGCTCAGGACCGGAACGAGGTGCCGAAACAGATAGCCCCAGGTTGGCTCGCCATGAAGACAAAGCACGGTCTCACCTCCGCGTGAACCTTCGTCAACAAAGTGCATGGCAAACCCGGGAGCGTCAGTGAAGTGCGGTGTGAATGGGTAGGTACTATCGCAATCCGAATGCGGATCGCGGTTGAGGTTATAAGGATACAGCATGAGAAATGTTCCCTCCTTAGAATTGACTCAGAAAATCTGGCTGGATAAAACAGTAAAAAATCTTCCTTCGGTCAATTGACGAGCAGCATGATGGCGGTCAGTGGCATGTGCCAGTTCGCCATTAGATGTCTAAGCGGTGGGCGTCAGATGACGGGTAAACGTCCAGAATAATAGTGCCAGTAAGCTGATGGCCGAGCCTAATAGGCATACACCAGTCCAACCAGCCCACGCATAAACGAACGTCGAGATGAACGAGCCGACAGCGCTGCCGAGGGAATAGAAAATCATATATCCGGCCGTAAGCCGGCTATGAGCCTCGGGGCGCACACTGTAAATCATGCTTTGATTCGTGACATGTACGGCCTGTAACCCAAGATCGAAGACGATTACGCCAGCAATCAAAGCCCACAGGGAATGAATAGTAAACCCAATTGGCAGCCAAGATAGGGACATGATGAGCAGCCCGATGCCGGTAACCTTCTGACTCCAGCCGCGATCTGCCATCTGCCCTGCCCGGGCCGCACCCAACGCTCCGGCGGCGCCAGCTAGACCAATCAGACCGATCTCCGTATGGGAGAGTGAAAAAGGCGGTTGGCTGAGTGGAAACACCATCGGCGTCCACAAGACCGAAGTCGAGGTAAAAATCAGAAAGGCGATCAAAGCGCGAATGCGCAAGATTGGCTCCTCCACAAACAACATAAAAACCGAACGCAGCAATTGCGGATAAGCGATCGTTTCCTTCACCTTGTCGTGCGGCGGTAGCACACGAAACAACATAACAGTGATGAGCAGCGTCAACGCTGCTGAGAGGAAATAGATCGCCCTCCAGCCCGCGAGATCGGCCATGAACCCCGCGATGGTCCGCGCCAGCAAAATACCGATGACAATGCCGCTAGTTACCGTCCCTACTACACGGCCGCGTTCAGCCGGCGCTGCCAATACGGCCGAGAATGCAACCAGCACCTGCGTGACCACCGCGAGTAACCCAACCAAAGCGCTGCTGATAAAGAGCAGCGTGCTGTTTGGAGAGAAACCGACAGCGGCGAGCGCCGCAACGGACAATGCTGACTGACCGACGACCAACCGTCGGCGGTTCAGCAAATCGCCAAGGGGGACCAGCAATAGAAGGCCAAGTGCATACCCGATCTGGGTGATGGTGACAACAACCCCGACAGTTGACTCACGGATGCCGAACTCGACTGCCATCGCGTCAAGCAGTGGCTGTGCATAATAAACGTTCGCTACAGCAAGCCCACAAGCGACAGCAAACAACAACGAGAGCACACGCGACAGCGATGAATGGGACGTGGAAGCACGAGCATCGGGTTTACTCGAGGAAGCCTTCCCGGTACTCCAGTTTTCTCCCGCACCTCCCTCCATTATGTCTTGAAGGTTGTTCATATCCCTTCACACCTTTCTGATTGGATTGACCGGGGTTAACCTTATTCAGTTACATACCGAAAAGTATATTATATCGATCGGTATATAACTGAACGAAGTGAAATATATATTATTTATTCGCAATTTGTCAAGGATAAATTGAAAATATTTGACTATTCCTTCACCGTTAGATATGATTTTAATATACTGAACGATATAAAAAGGGAGGGGATAGCTTATGGTTCGCCCTCGGGAGTTTAATGAAGAGCAAGCACTACATTCCGCGATGGAACTGTTTTGGGAAAAGGGCTACGAAGCGACCTCATTAAGCGATTTAACGGCAAAAATGGGCATTCAACGGCCTAGTCTCTACGCCGCATTCGGAGATAAGAAAGAGCTTTTTGAAGCCGCGCTTCGCAAATACAATCAATTTCATGCTTCTTATGTGCGCGCACGGCTACAGAGCGTACCGTCCGTTAAAGAAGCGCTGCGTGCTTTCTTTGAGGGCATTGTGGCAGAAGCGTACGGAGAAGTGCCAAATCGGGGATGTTTTTGCCTGAATGTCATGGTCGAATTAGCGCCACATGATGCCAAATTTGAAGTGCTGACAAGAGAGCACCAGTTGTATTTGGTAGCGACTTTTCAGGAGACCATTGAACGGGGGATACGATCCGGTGAACTCGGGGATCATGTGAATGCCAAAGCACTCGCCCAGACATTCGTCGTTTCAATGATCGGGCTTACCGTGTTGATGAAATCCCGCCCCGATCGAACATTTGCGGACAACGCTGCAGCAACCATTATCGCCTTGCTGGAGTAGATCGTTTGTTTCAATCAGGCGGATTTTATAGTGGTATTTTTCTAAAGACTTGATTTGTAGCGATATCTTAGTACAATGGTTTTATGACTACTCAAAAAATAATAAATGATGAGCTCAGAGTCAAAATATTTAAGGCGTTAGCCTTTAAAGGAGGCGAAATTGATCAAGGTACGAAAAGAAGCTCAAGCGAAGTATATGAGCATCGATTTGGAGGCATTTCAAACTTACTTACCCGGATTTCTGGATACGTTGTAGAAAGAAATTCTTTTTTTTTTTCATTATTTCAATAATATTTGAACTATAGAACTAACTGCAAAGGGTGAATAGAATGATCCAATTAACTGCTTTATTTTTCCTCATCATGTTTGTTATTGGTACAGATACGTTTTTGATTTCTCCGCTCATCCCCACTCTTCAGAACTTGTTTCATATCCCGACCGAATATTCCGGTTGGATGGTGGGGTCTTATGCTTTAGGTTATGCCATTTTTGCACTGATTGCTGGACCGCTTTCCGATGGATGGGATCGCAAAAAAGTAATGCTTTCCGGCATGGTCTGCTTCTCGGTTTCAACCATGTTATGCGGCTTTGCCACAGGTTTTTGGTCGATGTTCTTCTTCCGTTTTTTAGCCGGAGTCAGCGCAGCATTTACGGCGCCTCAAGTCTGGGCCTCGATCCCTGCTCTGTTTCCAACGTCAAAAATCGCCAAAGTATCAGGAATCGTCATGGCAGGCTTGGCTGCTTCCCAAGCGTTCGGCATCCCTATTGGAAGTCTGCTTGCCTCAACCCATTGGTATTATCCTTTTTTTACAATTGGTGCATGTGCATTACTGGTAGCGGTATTCATCTTCTATGCTTTGCCCGAAATGAAACCGAATCAAGGCCAAAAAACCAAGACTCCGATTTTCAGTAGATACATCCCACTATTGAATAGCCGAATGGCGAGAAAGGCTTTCCTCGCTCATTTCTTATTTCAATGTGGATTCTTTGCTGCCTTTTCCTTCATTGGAAAATGGGTGACGGATCGCTTTCACCTCTCAATTGATCAAGCGGGGTACGTGATGTTTTTTCTTGGTCTCGGGAATATAGTCGGGAGCTTCGGCGGTGCCTATGTGATCAAAACGTTAAACCGTTTCAATACGCTGGTTGTGGGCTTTCTTGTCTCTATCGCATGTTTTATTATTTTGCCTCACTTGCCATCGGTTGCGGCTTTCGAAAGTGTTTACTTTTTCATATTCGTTAACATGGGGATCGCTTTTCCCCTAATATTGGGAATGCTGAATTCACTAAATCCGACCATCCGCGGCACGATCTCTAGCTTGGCCAATTCAATCATGTACGCTGCGACAACGCTCGGCTCTTGGATCGCAGGCCTGATTTACGCGACTTTTAACGGTTTTTCCGCCGTAGGCATGTTTGCGGCTATATGCTTTGCCGGTTCGTTATTATCTTTCATATTCAGCGGTATTTTGACCAGTCATGCGAAAACAAAGAAGGAGTTTACATCATAAATGCATAGAAGAAATTCTTATGGATATTCTTATAGCCAACCTCTACAAACACGATAGCAGGGAACAGATCTGAGACGGCATTCGAGTCATTAATCGTTTAGGCAGGGGATACTCTTTTGAAGCCCTACGAGCCAAAATACTCTTTACAGAGGGACTTAAAAAGCATTTTTCCACCTTGATCGAGAAATTGGAGAAGGGCCAGCTATAAGTCCTTCTCCACCATAAAATCCGAATACCCTTTTTTATGAGATAGGAGGGGCGGGTTTTACGATCAGTGGCAGTGTCAATTTCACTTTGGTGCCCTCGCCTTTTTTGCTGGAGATGGTCACGCCATACTCTTCTCCATAGAGAAGGGTGATGCGATTGTGTACATTCTGGATGCCGATGCCAGTGAACAGTTGGCGCTTGCTCTTGGGATTGGGCAGTCCATCCTTGGCCGCATGCCCGTCCAAATCCATACCGTCTCCATCGTCGACCACCTCGCAGATCAATGTATCCTCCGTTTTGGACACCAATATATAGATGTGCCCTGCATTTTTCTCATTAAATGCATGGAAAAAAGAATTTTCGATAAAAGGCTGAATAATCAGCTTGGGCACATGGTACTCCAGACAATCCGGCGATATAAAATAATTTACCTGTACCCGCTGTCCATAGCGCACATGGTTAATGAACACGTAGTTTTGCATGTTGGCCATTTCCTGCTCGATCGTGATGGTCTCACTCACGTTGCTGATCGTATTTTGCAGCAGGGAAATAAGCGCGTTGATGGTCTCGGCGGCGGTCTCCTTGTTTCCTTTGAGCACCAGCATTTTGATCGAAGCCAGTGTATTGTACAGAAAATGAGGATTGATTTGTCGTTGTAGGGCAGCAAGCTCTGCGTTTCGTTGTTCTTTTTGCGTCTCCAGCAGCTTGCGAATATAGTCATTCAGCTCATCCAGCATGTAATTATAGGCATGACTCAGTTGTCTGACCTCATAGCTGCCCGTTACCGGGATATAGTTGTCAAAATTTTTCTCGCGGACCGTCGACATTTGCTTGACCAGTCGTGTCAGTGAACGAATCAGGCGACGGGAAATCAGAAAAACAATCAGCAAAGCAATCAGCACGATGACAATGCAGATGAATACAACGGATTTGACGTCAATGATCTGTCCAATCGCGATTTGTCTGTCGATCATGTTAACCAGATAAAAATCATACGAAGGAATATAGTTGGAAAGAACAATACTTTCCTTGCTCATCACGTTCGCATTCACGTAATTTAGCCCTTGCTCATTGATTTTCTTCGCGTAGCCCAGCAGCTCACGGGAGTGTTGTCCGATCAAGTCCTGACGGTTGCTCGACACGATGAGCCCTGACTTGTCCAAAATAAGAACATCATTGCCGTTGCTTGTAAAGTTGTTATAGAAGCGGCGAAATTCCGGCTCGCGAATGGCAATGTAGATCATGCCATATAAAGTACCGCTGGTGCGCTCCATAAATGCTTTCGAGGCGATAATATAAGGTGTCGGTTTCTGTCCGGTATTATTTATCTGTCGACGAAATAAATCAGTATCCAACTGATACATAAGCCGTGTCGGCTGTGCCGCACTTCGGGCTGTAATGACACTGTTCTTAAGCTCCTCCGCAGTTACCGGCCAATAGGACGAGTCAGAATAGAAGCTTCGGCCATTCATGCCCGTTACAGCGACACCGACGTCATAGGCGTCGACATTGGATTTAATCTGCTTCATCTGCTGTGCCATACCGAAGTAGATGCGTGCCGAGTTAATGGAGTCGGATTGGCTACCAGTCAGGTAGTTTTTGACCGTCCCGTTTTCCGAGGCATGGGTTACGGCATTCACAATTGAGTCATTGAAGGACTCGAAGCTGGACTGAATCTGGCTGAGTACCTTGGCATTCGTAATACTGAATGTCTCGGCAAAGAGTCGTTCAGACATGCGAATCGTCACCAAAGAGGTCAGCAACGACACCGCAGTGATGCTGACCACCATAACGATAAATATTTTGAAGAACAGGCCCTGATATTTGAATTTATGAAGATACCTTTTCATATTCAATCTCTTTTCTGCCGCAGATATGCGCTTGCTCTCTAATGGAGATGTTCCCGGCGGTATTGACTGGGTGAGTACCCCGTCACCTTTTTGAACACTTTGGTAAAATAGCTAGGGTCTGAATAGCCGACAGTGCTGCTAATATCGGAAATGGGCATGATACCCGACCGCAGCAGTTCAGCGGCCTTCTCCACGCGAATTTTGTTCAGATACTCACTGAAACCCTCTGTATGATGGGTTGTAAAATAGCTGGACAAATAGGAAGGGTTAAAATGAAAATATTGTCCAAGTGTCGTCAAATTGAGTGTTTCAGCATGGTGCTCCTCAATATATTCCAGCAGTTTTTTCATGCTTGCGCTGCCGCCTTGCTGCGTTTTAGCCATGATTTGCCTGTTTGCTTCCTCTAAAAAGGTCTCCAGCAATCGCACAGCTTCATGTACGTGAGGCGCGTCATTAATCGTTTTGAAATAGGAATATTTTGCTGCATCCAGCTCTTTCATATCATATCCCTGATTCCCAAGTAAAATGGTAATGTTGAACACAATATTCCCGAGAAGCGATTTAAATTCAAAAGCAGTAGAGTTATAGTTGCGTGACATGGCTGCTACATAGGATCTCAAGTCCTGAAAAGCTGCATCAAAATGCTCGCGTTTCATCTCCTCTGTGAATTGCTTCAAGTTAAACGAGCTGTTCACTTGAACAGGTTGTGGGAGCTCATCTTCCATCAGCAGCGCTGTTTCCGGGAAATAAAAGCGATAGCTGAGCAGCTTCGGCAATTCATCCTGATAGACCTCACTTATTCGATTAAAGTCATCAAACAAGTGGCTGACCGCCCAGCCTATCTGTGGATCGGCTTGCTTCGTCTCCTGAGCCACCTCTCTGACCGCGGCCATCCAGGAGTCTGCCTCCCGCGGATCAAGATTGGCTAAAACTACAGCCGCATGGGCATCGGACGGCAATAGTCGGAGTACGATTTGTTCACAGGCAGCTGCCACCCGATCCGTAAGCCTGGAAAATAGGTCTGAGGCAGAGTAGGAGCGGCCTGTACCCTGCTGTGCGGCTTGCTCCATACCTATAAGCGCAAAACGCGTATATGGAAATGTCTGCTTCAGCAGTTCAGTGTCATAGTCTATGCTATAGCCGGAAATGAGCTTTTCGATCACATGATCCATCGTAATTGGATTATCTCCGGCATCTGCCTGATATTGAATGGATGGAATTTTGCGAGCCGTCCGCTGAAGGACTTGCAGCAGCTCATCCGTGTCCAGCTTGGGCTTTAAAATATAGTCAGCAACCCCTTGCTGAAAGGTGGAGCGCACGTAATTAAACTCGCCGTAGCTGCTGAGCACAATGACTTCGATCTCCGGATAGTTCTGTTTAACGATACGCGTCAGCTCCTCACCGTCCATGATTGGCATCACGATATCCGTGATGACAATATGAGGGCGCAAGGTTTCAATCAGCGCCAGCGCTTCTTTCCCGTTGGAGGCTTCGCCTACAATCCGAAATCCGTACTTTTCCCACGATAAATGGTGCTTGATTCCTTGCCGTACCAATATCTCATCATCCACAATCAAAATGTTGCATAGCTTATTCATGGCAGCACGCTCCGTAATTATACCTATTCAAAAAAGACCGCATTAACGCGGATATGTTGTATCAACTGAGGCATATGTTTGACAACGCTCCCAACTTGGTTCAAATATAAAGCATTTAATCTTTACATGCTAACATAAACCAGAAGGGAAGCCAAAAAAATCTTAACCAAGCCTATATTTTAATATCGGCTGGTGGCCCAACGAGTATTACATGGAGAAAATGCTGTATATATGTGAAAAAGCAGCGGAAAAGCAATCCTGCTTCTCCGCTGCTTCCTATGACCAGCCTCATCTCGTTGTTCACGCATCACCCATCGTTTACGAAGCTCGAGTGATTGGTTTTTTCAGGAATATCCCGTATGAAATCGCTCCCATAACGAGCAAGGATGCTCCCAGTAAAAATACATTATTAAAGCTTCCGGTTGTATCCAAAATGTATCCGGTTGCAATAGGTGCTAAAGCAGCCCCTAGAAATCCACCAAAGTTTTGAATAGCGCCCAGCGATGCGACTTGTTCCCTCGGAGCAATATCAGCTGCCAACGTCCAGATGACGCCTGAAGGCAATTGGGAAGCAAAGTAACCGATAGAGAGAAGGACGATGCTGACCACTGTACTGTCGATATAAGGAATCGGTGCTACAGATGACGCCGCCAAAATAGCACCGCCAACAATTGGTATCTTGCGTGAGGTTACAGGAGCAACCCCCTTGCGGATGAAATAGTCGGAAATGAACCCGCCCAGCAATACACCAATAATGCCGGCAACAAACGGAATGGATGCAATCCATCCGGTTTCCTTCAGCGTGAAGCCTTGTTCCTTTTCCAGATAGCTTGGCAACCAGGTCAGATATACCCAGATTGTAAACATGATGCCGAAATTACCGATGATCATAAACCAGGTGCTGGAATTCTTGAAAAGAGAAGACCATTTGGCTTTTGTCTCTGGTTGAGCCGCATCTGATTCCGTCGCAGGAACAGCGTCTGCAGTCATATCGTTCTGGTTGATGGCCTGTTTTTCGGCAAAGGTCGGATCACGGTAGACTTTCAGCCAGATCAGCATAATAATCAATCCAATTGCACCGACGAAGATAAACATGCCTCTCCAGGTCATGGTTAGCATAAGCACAGTCAGCAGGGGCGGAGCAATAGCATTGGCAATTTGCGAGCCTGTATTAATAATAGAGGTTGGGAGTCCTCTTTCACTTTTAGCAAACCATCTTTCGGTTACTTTAAGCCCTGAAGTGAAGAACGGAGATTCCGATACACCGAGCAGCATACGCATGGCATATAGCAGAGAATAGGAATTTACAAAAGCACTGACGATGGTTGCAACTGACCACAGTCCGGAAGCCCATGAGAACATTTTCTTCGGACCGAAGCGGTCAACAAGCCATCCTGCCGGGAGATTAGCCAAGGCATAAGGCCAGAGAAAGGCAGACAGCAGTAGACCCATCTGTGTAGAGGATAGTCCAAATTCCGCTGCGATGGTCGTATTCGCGATACTTAAATTAGATCGGTCCAGATAGTTGACGACGGCCCCGAGCAGAAGCAGTAAAATAATGCCCCAACGCAGGCCCACCTTTTTGGGTTGCCCTCCAGGTGTTACACGGGTATTCTCGATTTTGCTCATGAAAGCTCACGCTCCTTGATCTATGATGTATACGTTTACATTTTTACTAGTCATCCAATTCATTTCGAGAATTTCTTAGCTCTGTTTGATATGGGCGATTCACAACGATGCTTGCAGCTTTCGGAAAATCCGAAGGCCAGCTATTGATCGTTGTGATGCCGCATATCCTGCTAATGCGATCTATACAGGCTCAGCCATTTGGGATTTTATATGGAACGCGCCGCCGCAACTGCCTCCAGAAATTCCTTGGCAGCCGCCGTAACTTTACTGTAATCCCCGTCTTTTTGCGCAGCCTTGGTGATATAGCTTCCTACGCCAACTCCGATGCAGCCAGCTTGCAGCCATTCATGCACATTTTGCGGAGTTACACCTCCAGTAGGGGCGATGGGAGCTTGAGATAATGGAGCGGTAACCGATTTTACATATTGCGGGCCTAACACTTCGGCTGGGAAAAGCTTGACGATGTCAGCTCCGGCCTCTAATGTTTCCAATACTTCCGTCGGGGTAAAAGCGCCACTAATCGTCACGGCCTGATAACGGTTGGCCATTTTGATCATTTCGGGATTGAGCTGCGGGCTTACCAGAAGCTCTGCCCCCGCAAGAATAGCCGCTCTTGCCGTTTCGGCATCCAATATGGTTCCAGCACCGACAAGAACGCCTTCTTCACGATATTTTTCTGCCAGTGTTTGAATGACATGAAGCGCATTTGGCACGCTCATGGTGATTTCCAGCGCCTTAATACCGCCTTTTACGGCTGCTTCTGCTACGGCCAGAGCCTCTTGCTCGCTGTCCAAACGAATGATCAGCACAATGCCTGTGTCTGCTATTTTCTTGAGATTATTGAACTTCTTCCACATCAACGTATCCTCCTAATCGTTATACAGCCGTTCACCACGGTACCCCAACTGGTTGGACAGCTTTAGCGCTGTTTCCTTGACCAGCTTGACGATCATACTCTCGCGCTCCGGCGTCATGGTAGAGTACATACTCGCCACACTAATCGCTGCCACCGGCTGATTCCATTGGTCATATATCGCAGAACCGATGCAATACATTTCCAGATTGTCTTCCCTGTCATCAATGGAGTAGCCACGCGCCCGAATTTCCGCCATATCCTGCAAAATTTCCTGTAGCGTTACCTTCGAGTATTGTGTTTTGGCCGGAATTTCTCCATCTCCCAGAATAAACTGGATCTTTTCCGTTGGTAACGCTGCCAAAAGTGCTTTGCCGATTCCTGTGGTGTGTATGAATCTTCGCGAGCCTAGCTTTGCTGTCGGTCTCATAACAGAGTAATTTTCCGCCTTATCCAAATACACGATCTGCCCTTTATCCTCGACTCCAAGAAAAACAGTGCTGCCCGTCTGTCTGTTCAGCTCCTGCAACAGCGGTCTGGCCAGATGGGGGATGCCCATATTGGATAAATAAGAAATACCTGCTTCAAAGGCACCAATGCCCAAACGATAAGTCTTCAGGCGCGGATCATCCAGCTCAATAAAGTTTTTATAGAGTAATGTCTGCACCAGTTCGAAGGCGCTGCTTTTGGGCAGCCCCAACGTCTTGCAAATTTCGTTCAGTGTCAGAGGGGAACTGCTATTGGATAACAGGACCAGAAGATCGACAACCCTTTCGGCTGATTTATTCAGCTTAAAATTTTCCATGCAATCTCCTTTAATTTTCGGTTCGCATATACGAACCGTGTTCATTAATTCGAACTTTGGGTTTATTATAGTACAGCCTGACGAAAGAGATCAATAACCTTTACAAAATATTTTATTTATGTCGATATGGGATTGAATTTCTTATGAAAACGTTATAATCTAAATAAAAAATAAATTCAATATTGCGAATATGGTTCGCATATGCGAACAAAGAAGGGTTTTGAGCAGCTCCTTGATGTGTACCCTATAGGTGGGGCTAATCTAACGATTGAAACCGTATACATTTAAGGCCTTAATTCATGAAAATGTGCGACAACCCCGAAATACAGATTGCGGGTTATAAGGAGGAATTATGGATGCAACCTACAGCTATATTTTTAATCGGGGCTGCCAGTTCAGGTAAATCAACGATTGGCAAGCTCATTGCTACAGAATATCATTTTACTTATTTGGATAAAGATATCATCTGCAACAAGTTCACGGGCCTACTGCTGGAGTCCAAAGGATACTCGCCTCATGAGCGTGACGGCAACACTTTTTATAGCGATACGATCATGCCTCTTGAATACCAGACCCTGCTGGATGTAGCCAATGACAACCTTCAATTGGGTCGATCCGTTGTTTTGGATGCACCGTTTCTCGGTTATTTTTCTAACAAAGATTACATTAGGGAATTAAAAGAAAAATACGACTGGCATCATGTCAGACCGCTTGTATTACAGGTGGATGTGGATTTTGATATATTAAAAGAAAGGATGAAAGCCCGTGGATTGGAGCGGGATGAATGGAAATTTGCCCACTGGGATGCTTTTGTGGAAGGAATCCGTGCCAGAAGGTGCCTATGGGAAGACATTGACATCCGGCATTTTGATAATAGTCCTGCTGAAGTAGACAAGAACAGGCTGCACAATACACTTTCCTTCAAAAATACAGCAACCTCTTTGTAGTTCAGGTTTGGCGAAAACATAAGAAGCGCCCCTCGGAGTGGAAGTCATCGTATGACTTCCTCCAAGGAGCGCTTTCTTCTTTTATACAGTCCCCCACGTCCGATCCCCTGCCAAATATTTTTCAGTCAAAATAGATAGCAGTTGAATACCGACCTCATTATGTCCTCCCTCAGGAAGGATGAGGTCCGCGTATTTCTTGGAAGGCTCAATGAAGGCCTCATGCATAGGCTTAACCGTAGTCAAATAGTGATCGTGGATCGAATGGATGGTGCGGCCGCGCTCCTCGATATCTCGAAGCACCCGACGAAGAATACGCACATCAGGGTCAGTATCCACAAACACTTTAATGTCGAGCAGGCTGCGGAGCTTTTCGTCAGACAGCACGTGCAGACCCTCCAGCATAACGATATGATTCGGCAGAAGCTCTACCGTCTCATCGGTGGAACGAGCATGAACCGTAAAGTCATACACTGGCGCTTGAGTCGCTTGTCCTTTTTTCAGACATTGGAGATGCTCGATAAGCAAGTCATTGTCAAAGGCAAACGGATGATCATAATTGACCAGAGCACGCTCGTCATAGCTCAGATGTGAATTGTCTTTATAGTAGTTATCCTGAGATATGAAAGTCACTTTATTAGATCCCAGACGCTCAACGACAGCACGTGCTACCGTCGATTTACCGGAACCTGTACCGCCGGCAATACCAATAATAAGCATGGCGTTTCACTTACCCTTCCCTAAATGTATCCCGATACAACTCAAGTATTGTAGCACAATGCACACTTTTTTTCATCACTGTGGAGCTTTGTATTTCTTCCATTTTCGTAGCTTGGCCCTGAATGTTTTAAAAGGTGCCACAGACCACTTGCGACTGTCCTGCTATGAAGAGTCCTTCTTGAATGAGTGGTCAATCCAATCCAGCCATTTTTGCTCGGTTAGCTTGAATCGTTGGCGGAAGGGTTCTTATTTGGATTGTTCCAATACTGGCATTTCGACACAAGTATAATGTTCGTTTTTTGAATGAAAACAAGTCAGCTACAGGAGTTGGCATGAGATCCAAATTGCTTCGGAACACGAACAATTGTGCCGTGGAAAATGCCAGGCACGAGTAACGCTAAAAAAGACGTTCCCGGTTTTCCAGAAACATCTTTATTCATTCCGATCATCTGACCAGCATAAGAATTCACAAACTGACTAATTATATATTTTAATTAATCTCACTTTTATGAAGTATAGTTTCTCCCAATCAAAATTTTTACATGCAGCAGACATATATCCAAAGTTCTGGCGTCTACTGCTTTGATTCTCCCCGTATCACCATAAAGAAAATCCCCTCTAGAGGGGGGATTTTCTTTATTTTTTCATAATGAGCTCAAGGAGTTCAGTTTTCATATTTTGGATGGCATCCTCTTCTGGCATACGGATAAATTTGCTTAATCGTTTAATATCTTGATCGAAATATTGAAAAATTGCATTCATGGCTTCTACATCAGATTCTGTTTGGGCAAGTTTTACTAATTTCATAAACTCATCATCTGACATAATTCGCGAAGAGCTTTCTTTTTCCATTTGTTCACCGCCTGCTGAGTGATTTTAAGTTCTCTGGCAACTTGGGCTTCTGTTTTATCATTTATGTAAACTTCATAGATGACTTTTTTGCTTACTTCACACGTTAATTTATTAATATAAAATTTTATCATTACCTTGTTATCAGATTCCTCAGAAAAAGAGGGGTGAAAAAGGTTAGGATTACATTCCATAGATACTTCACGTTTCCGATCACGTTTTTCCCTATACTGCATTCGCCAAGCGATTCTATAAAGCTCGCGTCGATAATGTTCAATGGCACCCATCGGAAATTTACCTCCCTTATATTCTTATACGTGTATATAAGGGAGGGAGTTATCAAATTCCATTTAACAACCATTAAAAAAACAAATGTTCCTATATAGCAAAAAAATATAGTTTCCTATTGTTTTTTGATTGTTTAAATCCGGCTGAAGTCCCATGAAAAGCTCTGATAAAAATAAGTTTTAGACCTAAGAGCGCTCGCCTTGATGCGAGATCCAAATTGCCTTACAGTAACCGGCTTGCTTAGCTTCACTTTTGGATCGATGATAATTGCCTACAAAGGCACTCGCAGTCAGTTCGATTTACAGATGGAACTATCATCAATAATTGAAAAGTCTAGCATATTATTATAAAATCATGGTAATATTTTTTGATAATAATGGTATATTATATACATATGATTTTATAAGGAGGACTTTATGAAAATACAAAAAAAATACGTTCTAAGTTTCATAATAATTTTCGTAGTAATAGTTGTTGCAGGAGCCATTTTTGCGTCTAAATCGACTATAACCTTTAAAGATGCAGCTTTGGGGCAAGTGAATCTGGAAGAGATTGATACAATTGAAATCATTAAATCAGATGATAATTCTACAAATGAAAGAAAGATAACTGTGTCAGATCCTAAAGAAATTCATCAAATAATAAATGAATTTTCGCGGGTACAGTTAAAAAAATCCAATTCAAGTACCCCCTCGCCCGACTCGTACTGGATCACTATAAGATCAAAACAAGAAAGAAAACTTGGATTAACTATTTTAGGAGAGAAAAATATAGTAATTTATAAATACAATTCAGCCAATCCTAAAAATAGCATTGTTTCATACGAAATAATTAGCGGGTATAATGGGAAATTGATACAAAATTTGTTCAAATAAATTTTGGTTGTAGAAAAATAAAAAATTACCGCTTGCCTTGGTTTGAACTGTGACCCGTAAGATGGACACTTTGAAGAAAGTGACCCACTTACGGGTTATTTGTGTTTTAATCGAACAATAAAGAGGATTGTGAGGTAACATTCATGAACAATAAGTGAGGTGCTTCAAAGATCTTCAGCGAACAAGAGATAAGACAGCTCGAGGCTAATCCAAATGTGAAAAAAGTGACGGACAAATCCATTACTTACACCCCGGAGTTCAAGCTGGAAGCGGTAAAGGCTTATGAAGCTGGAAAGATGCCGATGGATATTTTTCTTAGGGCAGGCTTTGACATAGATACCATTGGACGCAAAAAGCCAAAGAAAAACTTTCATCGTTGGCGAAATATCTATGCTGCTCATGGGGAGGCATCTCTTTTGGAGGAGCAACGCGGGAAAGGAGGGCAGACCGCAAGCAAGCAACTTGTCCACAGAAGAAAAACTGAAGCGTGCCGAAGCGCGCATCAAGTTGCTCGAAGCGGAGAATGACTTCCTAAAAAAGCTCGAAGCGCTCGAAGAGCAGAAGATGCAGAGGAAACGTTGACACCCTCCGAGCGCTATCAGATTATCAACCTTACAATCCGACAATATGACCTAAAGCGCATGACACACTACCTGTGCAAACTGTCTCACATCAGTGCGAGCGGATATTACCGCTGGCTTCATGCCGAGGAGAGACGCCAGTTGCAAGCTCGCGCAGATGAACATGACTTAGCGCTCATCAAGAAGCATCTTGATGCCCTACATGGGAGCGTAGGTGATTAAAATGAGGCTTGAACGGGAAAACGGTGTTGTTATGAACCACAAAAAGATCCGACGGATCATGCGAACGTACAAACTTGTGGCCACGATTCGACAAGCTAACCCATACCGTAAAATGGCCAAGGCGACTCAGGAACACCAGACATGTCCCAATCTGCTAGAACGTCAGTTTGACCAAGAGGAACCAGAAAAAGTATTGCTCACAGATATCACCTATTTACACTATGGTCACGGGCAGTGTGCCTACTTGTCTTGTGTGAAGGATGGGGCAACAAAGCAGATACTTGCTCACTATCTGTCACCTTCTCTGGAGCTCGTCTTGGTGGAGCGGACGCTGCAGTTGTTAATTGAACGGCTTGATGGCAATGTTCATCCTGAAGCTATCTTACACTCTGACCAAGGTATGCACTATACTCATCCCAAAATCCACCTCCTGGTCCGTAAAGCAGGCTTCAGGCAGTCCATGTCTCGGAAGGGAAATTGTTGGGACAATGCCTCTATGGAAACATTCTTCGGTCATATGAAGGATGATCTGGAATACAAATCGTGCGCAACCATTCAAGAATTACGGGCATACATCGATGACTACATTGCTTACTACAACTCAGGCCGCTACCAATGGGCATTAAAAAAGATGACTTCTGACGAATTCAGAAGTCATCTTTTGGCTGCCTAAGCGGAGGCTTTGTTCAAAGTGTCCTCAATTGGGGTCACAGTTCAGTTTAAGACAAGCGGTTCTATGATGACTATTAAAGAACCATCCATCCACCGCTGGTAGAATGAACTCGAGTCACTACACCTTTACCAGTAATGAATCTGATTCCCTGTGTTTGGTATTCAATAAATGGGAATTTAACTTCAATCATATCATATCTTCCTTGATTATCCACCAAAAAGTCTTCAAGATATCCCATTTGCCAGTAACCCGTATAAACCAAATCTTTGAGAACTTCCTTTTCGTTAGGAACCAAACTCGCCAGAATAGAGGCAATGCCTGCTGCCAAACTAGGTGCAGTGTATTTAAAAAACACAGCCCCCAATATAGAGAGCGAAGCACTTAACGCATCGGCCAAAGCATTAGTATTTTGCTCTACAAGACCCTTATCATAAATATTTCGTTGTGCTCTTTGCGTTTTTCTAACCTGATCCAAATTCAAAGTGAGGGTAGCAGCGTATTCTCTTGTAAATGCCATAATAATTATCTCCTTTTAATTAAATTTTTTTGTCTAATTAGACTTGAGAGCTGCGCGCTTTATTTGCTTCTCGTAATATAGGGAAAAAAAAGAAGTATTTTTACAACGCATTCGTACTTTTTTTATTTAAAGAATTCCTGTAGCCGAAGCGTACTTCTATTCTAAACAGAATGCCCGTCTTCCCTGGCCTACTTTCAAACAGTTTTAATCGATAAGCACGAGATGGAGCGTAACGGTTCATGATGTGTGTATGCCTTCTTTGATTTGGCCCACAGCTCTTACACTCCGTGGGCTACGTGAAACGAACGACAGGAACGTAGAGCGCCTTGGCCGGGACGCTCTCGCCCGGCCAAGGCGCTCTAGTTATCGGCGCCAGTAGCATGAGTCCTGATGCCTTCTTGGTCCTCATCCCTGGCTTTTTCCCTTCTACGCAGCTACAACACTTCAAATCCTTTTCTGCCGCTTGCTCTAATCCTCCCAATCCGGAAACTCCCCTTTGATTCAGGCGTCAACTTATTGGAAGAAGATATGAAGACCAAAATAGATAGTACAGCCAACAAAAGGATAGACATTTGCATACTTTAACTTGGAGCATTCAACCACCTTGGATAGAGCGGTCAACGCCATGTATAAGAAAATACCGGCAGATAGTGAAATGGCTATTCCTGAAATAGCTCCAAAACTTTCAAGTCTGCCAATAACTCCAGCAGCAACCACACTGACTTCTTAAAATTCACCAACATTCCTGAGAGAACGGAAATGGCTAGCAAGGCACTAGCAACAAGGACATATGCCATCAGGGGCTTACCTCTCCTTTCTCACTTTCTAAATCGAAAGTATGAACCACCTCAATAAACTTGACGGTTCAGGTCATCCCGGTTCTGAAAGCTGGTTTGGTGTAATCATTTTTTTATTTTGAGTTCAAATCCATAAATAATTTCCATCATGGCCTGCTTGTCATTTTCTTTAGCTTGTGCGATCAACTCATATAAATGAACTTGGCTCATTTTCGCCCTCCTGTTGAGCTGTTTTTAATGGCCTCAATCAAATTCCCCATCGTCTCACTCAGTACGTCTATTTTTTTCTCAAATCGAATAAGCAAATAAAAGGTTACTCCTATTGGAAATCCAACATTTGCAATAATTTGCACCCAAGATGGTACATCATCCATCTGATTCCCCTTCCCTTCTACTTATGGCTTCACGAAATTTTTTTAAGGCACCCTTCTTCGTTTTGGAGATGCTCTGCTGAGATACGCCTAATTGATTGGCAATTACTCTATCCTTCATATTCCGCACAATGGAGAGATTCAGCACTTCGCGTTCTCGCTTCGTCAGGTTGATAAACGCGGCATACAAAGACGGATCGCTAATCTGATTTTCCAGTTTTTCAAAGGAATGATCTGAATATTCAATGCTGTTTTCAGTGGGATGAGTCATGTAATCTAATTCATCCAGGATTAGCGAAAACCGTTCACTATGTTTCCGACTCTTCTTATCGAAATTGATTGAATTATGATGTAGTAAACTTGAAATATATCCGACAAATCTTTTTCCATATCTACCTGGCTATCTTCTGAATCTTCCAGAGAATCATTACGGAGCAAGTAGCATCCCCCCTTATAATATAAAGAGATGTGAGTGGAAAAAATACAACCTAACAGAATGTTTGTTCTTGATTAGTTATACCATTTATTATAACCTCAACCATATTAAACAAAATATATGTATTCTAGACGAATAGGTAAGATGTTCTCAAGAGAACATCTTACCTTCCAATTTTTCAACAGTTAACACCCAATATTTCAAACATTTCCTACTCATTTGAATTGATATCCAGGAAGGCTAATTGCTTCAGTGAACCTCACCAAACTTCGTCTAACTTTAAATGCTTGTACACCTGTAGTTCCAGAAAGGTGGGTATGGGAAAGTACAGCGGGGTTTCCTGTAAATTGTGCAATTTAGCTGATAATTTAACCTATTTCAAAAGTTCACTTTTATGCAAGCAATGTATACTCGATCTGAAGGGGAATGTAGGTGTTAGTCCCGTTCCTGTTCCTGCTGCTAAGGAACCTACGCATAAAGAAAATAAAGGAATTCGGCCTTCGTCACAACAAATGGTTGAAAGTCTACGGAAACTCATGCGTGAACATCCAAAAGCCAAGCAGGGTGAATACGTCAAATGGCTTGGCGTGTCACAGGGTCGTATATCTCAGCTAAAAAAATTATTATAGGATTAATTCGGATTTGAAGCAAACACCTTGATGATTGTGAGCTGTTCGGAGATCCCAATTCACTTGTTTTTCGAACAATCACACCATAAAAAAAGGCCCGGCATGTGGTGGTTCTCGTATTATTAGGTCAACCAGAAAAGTTTGGTTGGCCTATTTTAATGGGTGTCTCAGGAATAAAGGGCCATAGAAAAAATAGCGGACACCAGCAAAGATCAGAGCTACTACGATGATAAAGGCCACTCTCAATATGACGGCCTTATGTCTCATTGCAAAAATAAAAAAAACAGCGATTTTTGTGATTTTATGAAAATGCACTTGGTGTGTTCACGAAGAAGGATGCAAAATTAATAGAGAATTTAAGACAAAAGATAAGTAATTAGGCATATTTTAATATTTTTTTATAAGTCTATAATTATTGGAGGTAGTGATCTAACAATGCATTGATGTAGCTACGGAAAGTTTTTCAATAAGTTTGGTACCCATAATTATTTTATAAGGAGGATGTTACATGAAGTCAGATTTGATGAAAAAATGTGCAAATGTAATGCTGAGCAGCTCGTTGGCGCTGTCTTTATCGTTACCGTTATTAGGTCATGCGTATGCAGATGGAAGTTTACAGGTGAGTGATAACTTTGAACAAGGTGAAGCTCAAGGCTGGAAAGTAGATTCGGGGAACTGGTCTGTTGTCAAGGGAGGGGATGGCTTCACATACCAGCAATCTGGTCGAAGTGAAGGCCGTTCTGTTAAAGGCGATGCTTCCTGGACGAACTATAGTGTGCAAGCAGATGTGTATGTAGACGATTTTAACGGCTCCAACCGGGTGTATGTTGCAGGCAGATACACAGATGCCAAAAACTTCTATGCGGCTTCGCTGTACAACAAGAAGGGCGGGGCTCTGGAAATCCGTAAAAAGGTAAACGGTTCTATGAAGACACTGGCTACCAACAAAAAGTACAAGCTGGAAACAAATACGTGGTACAAAGTAAAGCTGGAGCTGTCTGGTTCGGAAATTAAGATGTACGTCAATGATAAACTGGAGTTGACTGCAAAAGACTCCAGCCTGACTGCGGGAGCTGTTGGCTTGGTAACCTCCAAGGCATCCGCCCAATTCGATAATGTGATTGTATCGGGTACTGCCTCTGGAGGGGGTACAACTACACCGTCTGCGAAACCGGAGCCAGGCAAAGATCAGCCAACTCCTGGTACGAATGACAACGCAACCTTCAAAAACAGCTATAATTTGACCGGCTTCTCGTATGGTAATACAGGCGGCGGTAACATTGCGGAAACCGATGCCAATTACAAAAAGGTTTACAACGCTGTGGATCTCCACGAAGCACTGAAAAAAGGCAGCAAAGTCAAGGTTATTGAGATTATGAACGATCTCGATCTCGGTTGGAATGAGATGCCAAGTGCTGCCAAGGCAAACCCTTTTAGTCCTCACAATGCTGTACAGACACATCCTGTGCTGAAGAAAACAGGCGTGAGCAAAATCTATATTCAAAACTTGAATGGAGTCACTATTTTCTCGGCCAAGGGCGCTAAAATCAAACATGCCGGCTTCGTCATTAAAAACTGCTCTAATTTGATTTTCCGTAACCTCGAATTTGACGAGCTTTGGGAGTGGGATGAAGCAACCAAAGGCAATTATGACAAAAATGATTGGGATTATATTACTGTCGAAGGTGCAAGCTCCAAAGTATGGATTGACCATTGCACATTCAACAAAGCCTATGACGGTTTGGTAGATGTGAAAAAAGGCAGTAACGGAGTTACTATTTCCTGGTCTCTGTTCAAAGGAGATGACCGCAGCCCCAACAGCTGGGTAACCCAACAAGTCAACGCCATGGAAGCAGACAAATCCTCCTACCCGATGTACGCTTATCTGAGAAGCAGTGCCGTAGGATTGAGTAAAGAAGATATCATTGATATTGCAGCAGGACAAAAGAAGGCGCATCTGGTGGGTGCTACGGAAATGGCAGCCGACAATCCGGATCTGGAAGTGACGCTGCATCATAATTACTATCTGGATATTCAGGACCGCATGCCACGTTTGCGTGGCGGTAATGCTCATGCCTATAACATCGTTATAGATGATGCCGGATTGGCCAGAGCCAAAAAAAGAATTACGTCCGACATGGCCAAAGCAATTTCTGCCAAAGGATACCATTTTGACGTCGTAGGCAACGGTGCGATTTCAACTGAAAATGGCGCGGTACTGCTTGAAAAATCGTATTTAATTGATGTATTTTCTCCAGTTCGCAATAATCAGAAAGATGCTAAAAAAGCCGACTATACAGGTAAAATCAAAGCAGAGGACGTCATCTTCTCGGATAAAGGCACCGTATTCAGAGGAGGCAGCGAAGAAGCAAACAGCCCGTTAGCTCCGTATCCTGCAAAGGCCATTGATTTCTCCTGGAATGGGTTCACAAAATTGCCATATAGCTATACAGCCGAAAATCCTGAAAACCTGGTTGCTCAATTGCAGGGCAAAGATGGAGCAGGTGCAGGCAAGCTGAATTGGTCCAAAGAAAACTGGCTCAAAACAGCATACAATGCAGCCGTTTCGAAAAATGTACAAGCGGTGGAAGATTCAGAATAAGCATTTAAGGATTTTGCAAAATCCTGATTCACGAAGAAGCAGCTAGGACAGATATGCTCTGTTCCTAGCTGCTTTTTCGTTAAGCGCATTTAGGCTGCAATCGGCATGTTTTTAACCGATAACAACAAACGAGGATACGCCAGGAGGTACCGTTCTAACCCGGAATAACGTTCCATCGTCTCTAAAGGTGCGCAGAATAAAAGTCTGGTTCGTAGGTGTGCGGACTCTGCTGAATCGGGCAGTACCAAAACTGTCGAAGCCTGCAGCTTGCACAAAGCTTCCATTTAGACGCCGGAGTGTAGCGAAAAATCCGGTTGTGTTAAAAGGTACACCGTCAGTGTTAGCCCAGATGACCGTAAATCGACGGAAGGTTTGTGTAGGACTCACATTGCGATATCTCGAAGCAGGAACCTTTCTGCCCGTAGATTTCAGCGTTTGTGGAGGACGAATGGCCACTTCAAATCAACTCCTTTTGTTGTGATGAGATATTAGATGCACACAAAGGAGTTTTAGACTGTGCCATAAACTACTTTTAAAAAATAGGTTTATATCGAACTCAAAATAGCACTACATGTACATTATAGTTCGATTTATGACCTCATCAGGCCCAATCGCGCCGCAGCGTGAAGAGTTCTCTCAATGCATCTGTCGACAGCTCGGTAATCCAGCCCTCGGTACTGGAAATGATTTGGTCGCTAAGCTGCTGCTTGCTCTCCAGCATTTCGTCAATGCGTTCCTCCAGTGTGCCCAGCGAGATGAATTTGTGCACCTGTACGTCCTTCGTTTGTCCCATCCGATAGGCGCGGTCTGTGGCCTGATTTTCGACAGCCGGATTCCACCAGCGGTCGAAGTGGAAGACATGGTTGGCCGCTGTCAGATTCAGTCCCACACCGCCAGCCTTGAGTGACAAAATAAATACAGACGGCTGTTCTTCAGGCGGCAGCGTGTGAGACTGGAATTGATCAATCATCCGATCGCGTGCAGTTTTGGACGTGCTGCCGTTCAGATAGAGCACAGGCTCTTGCAGTTCTTGAGCGAGTACCTGTTGAAGCATCCGTCCCATACCAATATATTGCGTGAAAATAAGGCAGCGCTCGCCTTCCGCCCGCAGTTCCTTAACCATGGACAGAATACGCTCAAGCTTGGATGAACGGCTGATAAGCGCTTCGAGCCCGGATGGACTATACCCGGAAGCATCGACATTCAGAGCCGCTTCCCTGGTCAAAAGGACTGGGTGATCACAAAGCTGCTTTAGCTGGGTAAGAGCGGACAGAATGGCTCCTTTTCGCTCAATGCCCTCCAGCTTCTGCATCCGTTCCATCAGCTCTTTGACAATCTGGTCATAGAGCGCTCCCTGCTCGGAGGTGAGGTGAATATAGGTTTTCATCTCATTTTTATCAGGCAAATCAAGCTGTATAGCCGGGTCTTTTTTCTTGCGCCGCAGCATGAAGGGCTGAACCAGCTTTTGCAAATCCATCGTGCGCTGCTCGTTATGTTCTTTCTCAATCGCATTCATGAACCGATTGCTGAAAGCGCGTGAGCTGCCCAAATAGCCGGGATTGATAAAATCATAAATAGACCATAGCTCGGACAGCCGATTCTCAATAGGTGTCCCGGTCAGTGCTATACGATGACGTGCAGGGAAGCTGCGAACGGCGGTGGATTGCTTGGTTTGCGCATTTTTAATGTTCTGTGCTTCATCCAGACAAATCGAATCCCAGGTCATGCCTTGGAGCAGCTCTTGATCAAGGGTTGCTGTCGCAAAGGAAGTTAGTATGACATCGGCTTGCCGGGCCTCTTCGCGGAACAAGTCCCCCTGCTCCCGCTTGCTTCCATAGTGCAGCAGGACCTTTAATGAAGGGGCGAAACGGCCAAGCTCCTTTTGCCAGTTGCCCAGCACCGAAGTCGGGCAAATCAGCAGGGAGCTGGAGCGGACGCCCGTCTCCGCGGCCATCTCCTGCAGATGCAGCAAATAGGCGATAAACTGCACCGTCTTGCCAAGCCCCATGTCATCTGCCAGGCAGGCGCCCAGTCCAAAGCGGCGCAAAAAGGCAAGCCACGCGTAGCCATCCCGCTGATAGGTCCGCAGCTCGGCTTGCAGCCCGTCCGGCGCGTCCAGTGCAGGCCACTCCGACTGCCGTCCAAGCTGGCTGATCAGCTTCAGCAGATGCGCGTTCAGCTCGACCTCCAGTCGGAAGCGTGCCGCATCCTCCGGCTGCCCGCCCGAGGCGTCGTCTTCAGGCTCATCGGCATTGCCGAGCAGGTGCAGCTGCAGGATGTCCTGAAAGGACAATCCCTGCGTGCTGTCGATCCCGGCCATGGCCCGGCGAATCTGCGCGAGCAGCGCGGGATCGAGCGCGATCCATTGCCCGCGGAAGCGCACCAGGCGCTCGTTGCGGGCCACCAGTTCGGCGAACTCGGACTCGCTTAGATCGGCATCGCCAATGGCCACGCGCCAGTCGAACTGGACAATCGAGTCCAGTCCGAACAGCGAGCTGCCCTTCGCGCCCGGTCCCGCGCCTTCGCCCGCGCGGACCTTGGCCCGCAGCTTCGGCTTCTTGCGGGTGGCTGCCTCCCACCAAGCCGGCAGCAGCACCTGCCAGCCGCCCTCCAGCAGATGCTGGCTGTCGGTCGTCAGGAATTGCCATGCCGCTTCATCGGTGAGCGGGCGATCCAGCACGTCATCGCGGCTTCCGGTGCGCAGCCCGGCTGGCAAAATGGCGCTCAAGCGCTCCAGCCATCCGGCTGAGCGCTCCCGCACTTGCGCCGTCCACGCATCGGGCCATAGGCCGGACGCGTATCCGTCATCAGCAAGCTGTACAGGCACCAGCCGTGTCGTGTCCTGCTTGTCCTGCAGCACAAGCTTGAGCTGCCAGGACGACTTGTCGTCCTCCGGCACTGGCTCCAGCAGCTGCAGCAGTGGGCGAAATGGCGCCGTATCCGCTTTCCAGCCGATGGCAACAAGCCATGCCTGTGCATCCAGACCTTCGGGCACCGAGCGCCTGGGGGCGAAGAGGATCGGATACTCTCTTCGCAAATCGGCGGCTTCCGCTTCGGTGCCATACCAGCGCTGGGATACAGCGGCCGAGAACGCCGCTGCGACTCCTTCGCGATCGTCCTTTTCCAAGCTATCCAGAAGCCGGGCAAGCTCTGTTAGATGGGCGCTCTCCGGCATTAATTCGGACTCAGAAGCCTCTGGTGCACCCTGTGCTCCCAGTGATTCCAGCGATTCCGAATCCCAAATCCATTGCAGCTTCCCTGCCTGAAATGCTGTGAAGCTGGGCACGTAGGCTTTCGCCTCAATGCAATGGGCTAGTAGAGGAATGGAGCGCAGCCAAGGGGCATGGGCCTCGTCCCAGATCCATTCGATATGCTCCAGCAGCTCGCCTTCTGCCAGAAAAGGAATCACTTGCTCCGAGGGAAGGACGATAATATCAGTGCCCTGAACGTGTTGCACCTCCAGCTCGGTTCCATAAAACGAAGCTTCATGCCAAGCAAACAAGCGCTGCTTTAACATTTGGCCGGAAATGCTATAGTTCATGGAGGAGTCCCCATAGATCAACGCGTCTCCATAAGTGGTCAATCGGATGTGTACCGTGATCGTTTCGGTATATTGGCTCATGATAACAATTTCCCTTTCCGCAGTTCCTCCTGTAGCGCCCGAAGGCGGCTGTGGCGGCTGGTGAAGTTGGTGAAAAACAGCTCCCAGCGCGGCTCTTGCTTCATTTTCTTGTATAGCTTGAACAGCCGTTTCAATAGCTTGACCGCTGCTTTATAGCCGGCTCTGTTTTTTTCCAGCACATATCGTTCTACCGCTTGATGATAGAAGGGGAGCAGCAGCTCCGGTGCGTTCTTCTCAATGGGCTGCACAACGCTTACGCGAAAACTCAATGGCTCGCTGCGTATACTTAGCTGATAGTCGATCCATTGTCGCCATTTTTCATGGGCAAGCAGTGTTTCTTCATACATTCCCCCGGCAAAAGGAAGCATGCTGACCAGCGTATCCCACATGTCCGCTTCTGCTTCTGGAAGGTGTTGCAATACCAGATTCCAATCATGCATATAATCTTGCAAATGATCGTCCCGATGACTGTGAAGTAACGGACCGATATGCCGTAGTCCATCCTTGAGACGCGTCCAGTCTTCGGCTTCACGCAATGCGTGTAAAAATAAAAGCAGCTGATTCGAAGAGATTTTCAATGGAAAAGCCTGTTCTGCCTCTTGGAGCAGCGTCCAAGCCGCAACATCCTGTGATTGATAAATATGCATCCAGCTTTGGGCCAGCATCCAGGGAAGTCGTGCCAAAGTCGCACCCAGCTCCTCCTCAGCCGCCTGTAAATGCTGTAATTCCTCTGCATATATGCCGGGAGTTGGCCGTTCGGGCCGCATCCAGCGGAGCCAAAACCAATAATACGCGTCTGAAAAATAAGTGCCATTACGCGATTCTGTCAGCATTTTGCGGCGCAAATAGGCCAAGGTCTCTGCCATACGGGCTTCTTGCTTCGGCTCGCCCGATAGTGCAAGCGGGCTCTCGAAATCACGCTCGATCGCTTCTTTAAGCTCATCTGCGGCAATTTGCGTGTAATATCCCATGTAGGAATGAGTGGGGTAGCCCGGCATCGAGGACTGAGGCACCAGCTTTTCCAGCACACGCAGATGGGCGTGCAGTCCATATAACTGTTGCATGCCGGGTAAAAGCGGCGGCTTCACAGCATAGATCGAGGCTAGGGCGCTTTGGACAAATTGGGAATTTTGAGTATTCACAGGGTTGAGGCCGATGCACTGATCGAACAGATCATGCCATTCTGAAATGGGCATGTCCGGTATCCGGCTGGCTGTTTTAGTAAGTGCGTTTCTGGTTGCTTCCTTGCGATCTAGTGACAAGCTTGACCGGGAAGGAGACGGGGGGCGTATGTCAGCTTTTGCAGCCAGCCGAGTAAAGCCTGCTGAACGAGCGTTCACCAATGCATGTACAGAGCGTTCCTGCTCATTCGCGTAATTCAGCAGTACAGCGATCATATGCTTGCAATTGGTATGAACCGGACACGTACATCTGCTGGCAGCAAAAGCGTTCAAGTGAAGATCTACCTCGTAGAGCTCGCTTCCATCCACCACAGCCGCAATTTGCTCGCCATCAGGCATGGCGAATTCCTTTACCCTTCCTTGCTTAAAATATTGAAAGCCTCGTTTGATCGTTACATCATTAAAATGGTCAGCGACGTTTTGGATAAGCTGCTGCCACTGTATATCATCCATAAGATAGGTTGGTTTCATATGCATTAGTCTCCTAAGAGAGAAATAGTCGTTTCGATTTTAACTTAGATTCTAGCTTAGATGGTAGCTTAACTCTTCTATTATATCAGTTCACGCACGGAAATTGAGGCGAAGGGAGCAGATGAAAAGTTTTCATGCGGGTTGACATGCCTTCTTCTCAAGCGTACGGTAAGGGGGCCAATGAGCAGGATATGTACGGAGTCGTGAAGCCGCTGTCGAAGGAGTTTATTATTATCGGCATTCGTGGAGATATCCCTATGGGCGGAGGATTTCAATATTATGAGCTGAATTATGAGCTGAAAAGCCTGGGTCATCCGCTGCGCGAGCAGTTTGACCGGGCTATTGAACGGCTTCAGGCGTTCGTACAATACGCTACCGGCCAATATCCGGTTGATCCTGACAAACGGTATTTCCTTGGTTTCAGTCAGGGAGCGATTTTGTCCATGTCACTTGCGCTCACGCTGGGCAATAAGTTGAAGGGAATTGTGGCACTGAACGGCTATGTGCCTGATTTTGTGAAGACAGAATATGCGCTGAAAAGCACAGAGGATGTATCCGTATTTATTTCTCACGGCGAATATGATTCCGTATTTCCGGTGAGCATCGGACATGAGACGGCAGCGTATTTCCAGACCCGGACACCTCAATGTACATTCAAAACATACCCGACCGACCACGGTGTTTCCCCTGATAACCAGCGGGATGTGCTCCAATGGCTGCGTGAGGATGCGGGAATCTCGTATTGATGGCAGTATATACGTATAGTAAAGTAAAGTAAAAAGCCCCTTACGTTGCAGCGTAAGAAGGCTTGAGTCAACAGCAAGGTTGGGGAGCAATCCCCTTCCTGCACCCTATCATCTTATGCTTATCTTACCCTCTTCATTCTCCGTTGTAAATTATATTTTACAAATTTGAGTAACTATAAAGGAGGCATCAGTATGCAAACTGTTACCCTTATCATCGCTGTGGTCGGTCTGGTTATATCACTGGCTGCTCTATCACAAGCTATCAAGAATAGGAGGTAATCGCTTTGGCAAGGAATGCGCTATCCTTTAGATTCCCGGAAGAGTTCGCTACGATGAAAGTCGAATGACATTATAAAATATCGAGTTATATACATTATGTTCTTCTAATAATATGGGAGGTGTATAAAATGCGATGGGAAGAAGTTAAAGAACGTTTTCCCAACGAATGGGTCGTATTTGAGGCAACTGGAGCCTATTCCAAGGATGGTCAGCGTGAGTATTGTTTTTTTCATACCTCTCGTGCCAAGGTTATAGCAAAAGAACGCTATGCTATGGAAGTACGACCAGGTACCTGTTAGAGTTCTAGAATAGCTGAAATTGCAAAGCCAATAAGGCTTTATTTACGTATGATAAACGAATTAAAAAAACTGGTGGAACAGGTCCACCAGCCAGCCAATTCATTCATTCTATAAGGAACCTCTTTTTGTAAACTCGCAAAAATGCTCCTCCAGCATGCTCAAAGAAAGCTCAGCAGTGGAGGCCACCACGATATCCGCACCCTGCATTTGTGAAGGTGTTCCTACACCAACCGCAAACATCCCGGCACCCTTGATCGCCTGAATTCCCGCCTGCGCGTCCTCTATGCCGACACAGTCTGCAGGCTGAACGCCCAGATTGGCAGCTCCGGTCAGGAAAATTTCCGGGTCCGGCTTGCCGTGCCGAATGGCGGTGACATCCACAACACTGTCAAAATAGCGCGTCAGCTCCAGCCGATCCAGGATAAACGCTGCATTTTTGCTGGCAGAGGCCAGCGCTATGCCGATCCCGGCGTCATGAAGCTCTGTCAGAAGCGATTTAATGCCCGGCAGTACGTCCGAGGGCGTTACAGCCGATATGAGCCGCTGGTACTCGGCGTTTTTTCGTGTGGCCAGCTCTTGCTTGTCTTCGTCTGTATACGCCTCGGACAGATTGCCGCGGGCCAGTATTTTGTCGAGCGATTCCGTACGGCTGATCCCTTTTAGCTGCTCATTAAATTCCCGGTCAAAAGGAATACCCAGCGCCGCCGCCAAGCTTCCCCATGCCTGGAAATGATATTCGGCGGTATCTGTAATGACTCCGTCCAGGTCAAAAATCACTGCCTTCATTTGGTTTCCCCCTGTCTCCTGGTTTATGAAACATTGCTTGCCATTAACGGTTGCCCATTGGTGATGTGTGTCGGCTGTCCGTACAGCTCCAGCGTCAAGGGTTCTCCGTCCAACAGTGTAATGACGACTTCATTTTCCTGTACGAGAATACTTAGCAAGCGACCGCGATAATTGATTTTAAACGTATATTTGCTCCAGCCCTGGGGCAGGAAAGGCGAAAAGCTCAACGTTTCACGATACGTTCTCATCCCGGCAAAGCCCTGCACGATCGCCAGCCAGCTTCCTGTCATGGACGTGATATGAAGTCCGTCTTCGGTATCGTTATTATAGTTATCTAGGTCCAGACGTGCCGTCCGTTTATACATCTCGACTGCTTTTCCCTCCATTTTGAGCTCGGCGGCCAGCACGGCATGAATGGATGGAGACAGACTGGATTCATGAACGGTCATCGGCTCATAAAATGCAAAATTGCGTGCTTTTTCCTCCAGCGTGAACTGATCGCCGAAGAAGTACAGTCCTTGCAGCACATCGGCCTGCTTGATGAAGCAGGAACGCAGGATTTTATCCCATGACCATTTCTGATTGAGTGGCAGGTTGCTGGGATCAAGGGACGATACAGGCTGCAAATCCTTATCCATAAAGGTATCGTGCTGTACGAAGACTCCCCGCTCCTCATCATAGGGATAATACATGCGGTTGATGATATCCTGCCAATGCCCAAGCTCATCTTCTGCAACAGCCAACTGCTGCAGCTTCTCTGCCGAAATCTGAGGCAAGACGGATAGCGTATATTTCAGAACCCATGCAGCCAGTGTATTGGTGTACCAGTTGTTGTTCACGTTATTTTCATATTCGTTCGGCCCGGTAACCCCGTGGATCATATACTGCTGACGGCTTTTGGAAAAATGGACCCGGTCAGCCCAGAAGCGGCTGATTTCGACCAGTACATCTATGCCATATTGGTGAAGATAGGACGAGTCACCCGTATAGTTGGTGTAATTATAAATAGCATAGGCAATGGCCCCGTTACGGTGAATTTCCTCGAAGGTAATCTCCCATTCGTTATGGCATTCCACGCCCGTAAAGGTGACCATGGGATACAATGCTCCCCGAAGTCCTTGCTGGGCCGCGTTATGCTTGGCGCCATCCAGTTGATGATAGCGGTACAGCAGCAGATTTCGGGTCACATCCGGGTCGGCAAGCGCCAGGTACATAGGTACGGCATACGCTTCTGTGTCCCAATAGGTGGCACCGCCATATTTTTCACCCGTAAAGCCTTTGGGTCCGATATTCAGGCGTGAATCTTCACCGTAGTACGTAGAGAATAGCTGGAAAATGTTGAAGCGTATCCCCTGCTGAGCCTCCGCATCTCCCTCGATTTCGACATCTGCTTTATCCCAGCGTCTGTCCCAGGCTGCGATATGCTCTTGCTTGAGTGATGCGTAGCCTTTGTTTACCGCTTCCACGGCGATGCGCTCAGCCTGTGGGATCAGTGCATCCTTTTCCATATCTCGCGAGGTGGTGACGGCCACAATCTTTTGCAGCTGAATGCTGTCACCGGGAGCGACGCTGTATTGATAGTGCCGTGCAGCATACAAAAAGCCTTCCTCCGTCGTCTGCTGCTCCTGTCCCTCGGTCACAATGCCCATGGTAGCGTTTACGGTAAAGCGGGGAACACCAAAAGGATTATCGATCGTCGTTGTGGAAAGGCTCATGAATGGCTCTTGAACCTCACGCGCCTCCTCCAGCCAGAAAACCTCATCGTAGTTGCTGTCCTCATTTTTCATATTGCCGTCCAGATAGGGGACAAGCTCAATCTTGAGAGGCTGTTTGCTTATATTCGTTACCCGGTAATCAATCAGGCATAGCTCGCGAGTGGTAATGCTTAGAAAACGCTCTGTAGTGATACGAACCTGACCGTTCACGGTGCAGGCCCGCCGCAGGATACCCTGCTTCATGTCCAACTCCTGCACAAAATCACTGACATGCGCAGTAAATAAATCCACCTCCTGCTGATCCACGATCAGACTGATGCCGATAAAGTTCATCGCATTGATGACCTTGCCAAAATATTCAGGATAGCCGTTTTTCCACCATCCGACCTTTGTCTTGTCGGGAAACCAGACACCGGAAATATAAGTCCCCTGATGATGATCGCCTGAATAGGCCTCTTCAAAATTCCCGCGCATTCCCATATATCCGTTGCCTATGGACGTGATGCTTTCCTGTAATCGCATGTGTGTGGTATGTAGTGTGCGGGTTGTCAGCTTCCAGTTATCTACGTCGAATAATCGGTTATACACCATGATTGCGTACCCCTCTCGGAAAATGAGATCGTTGCTGTAATGAAACCAATATATGAGCGAGTTCAGTATATAGTGCAACCGTTTGCCCTGTCAACGCAAAAAAACTGATTCTATGGATGTCCATAAAATCAGTTTGGGCTCATTCCTCAGGGGATGGCAGTGCTTGGCAGGATTTGCGTTCTACGATTCGGTGGGGAACGATGATGTGTTTGGTCAATTCCTTGGGGTTTTCGATTTTCTCAATCAGGTTTTTGGCAGCCTGATAACCAAGCGTGAAGATGTCGATATCCACTGAAGTAAGCGAGGGGCTCATCAGCTCGGCCAGCATCAAATTATTAAAGCTCACCATGGATAGCTGCTCCGGCATGGACACACCGAGCTGAGAAAGCATTTTCTGTACTGCCATGGCTATCAGATCGTCGTTAACGATCATGGCGGTCGGCGGCGGGGAAACCTGCAATAACGTCCGCATATCCTCCAGATCAAAGGGCTCCCTGACCACATATTCGTCCGGTAGAGGCAAGCTGGCCTCTCTTAGCGCATCCTGATAGCCTCGGTGTCTTTCGATATTCACGATGCGTTCATGATCTCCGCCCACATAAGCGATGTGCTGATGATTCAGTCCGGTCAAATAAGAGACCACATCCTTGGCGGCCTGGTAATTATCGTTGTCTACATGGGTGGTTTCGCTGACAAATTGCTGAGGCTTGCCGATGACGGTATAAGGTATTTTTTCTTTATGCAGATACTCCACAACGCTATCTTCTTGCTTGGAATACAGGACAATGTAGCCGTCAACGCGTCCTGTCCGCGTCATCAGCTTTACGCGGGATAGCAGCTCATCGCTTGTTTTTCCAGTGATAATCGACAGTGTATAGTTGTGCTCATTTACCCATTCGCTGATACCGCGAAGGCTCTCCGGGAAGAACGGATTTTGAAAGATCGCCACATCCGATTCAGGCATGATAATGCCAATCGACTGTGTGACACGGTTGGCCAGGCTTTGGGCTGAATAATTGGGCTCATACCCAAGCGCCTTCATTTCCTTGCGGACACGTGCCTTGGTGGCCTCGCTGATTTTTGGGCTGTCTTGAATGACACGGGATACGGTGGAAGTAGCAACATTGGCACGCTTTGCGACATCTTTGATGGTTACTGCCATCGTCTTCGTCTCCTTTTGCTATCTCAAGCAGGAAATATTATGTTCTATCATACGATATTGCTTGAAAATCAACAAATTCGCGGCTTTTTTTGAGCGACATATCGTCATTAGCGGAGATATTCAGGAATTAGGGTATTGCCAATAGAAAGCGATATCATTATAATAATCGTGCAACCGATTGCATTATATTTATAGGGTACGAACAACGCTGTACATACTATAAGGGATGGAGATTGAAGGAGCATGAAAAAACTTCTATCATTTGATTTTTGGCAAAAGCTTGGGAAAGCACTGCTTGTAGTTGTCGCTGTCATGCCAGCAGCCGGGATTATGATTTCGCTGGGTAAAGTCGTAGCGATGTTGGCTGGCGATATCCATTTCTGGTTGACTGTCGGCGGAGTTATGGAGAATTTGGGTTGGGGCATTATTAATAATTTGCACATTCTGTTTGCTGTGGCGATTGGCGGCTCCTGGGCTAAGGAACGGGCAGGCGGGGCTTTTGCTGCCTTGATTGCTTTTATCCTCATCAATGTTTCAACAGGGACGATTTTGGGCGTGTCCTCGAAGATGCTGACACAGGAGGGAGCAACCACCCAAACCCTCTTTGGTGCAACCATTCCGGTCAGCGGCTATTTCACCTCTATTTTGGGCGCACCTGCACTGAATATGGGGGTGTTTGTCGGCATCATTTCCGGATTCGTCGGGGCAGTGGTCTATAACAAATACTACAATTACCGCAAGCTGCCGGATGCTTTGGCCTTTTTTAACGGCAAGCGCTTCGTTCCGTTTGTTGTCATCTTCTGGTCCGTTATTGTCAGTGTGATCATGTCTGCCTTTTGGCCGTTTATCCAGGGAGGGATTAACTCGTTTGGCGTTTGGCTCGCGACCTCGGGTGAGTCCGCTCCTTTTGTAGCTCCATTTGTCTATGGTACACTGGAAAGACTGTTGATCCCTTTTGGACTTCATCATATGCTGACCGTTCCCATTAACTATACTCAACTTGGTGGCGTTTACACGACACTCACGGGTTCCGGGGCGGGAAGCGTCGTGGCCGGGCAAGACCCGTTATGGCTGGCATGGGCGAGTGACCTGAGTGTGCTTCACGGCACCGATCCGGCAGCCTATAATCAATTGCTGGAAGGCGTGACGCCTGCCCGCTTTAAGGTAGGGCAGATGATCGGCGGAGCGGGAATCCTCATGGGACTGGCGGTGGCTATGTATCGCCGTGTAGACAAAGATAAGCGCGGCAAGTACAAGTCGATGATTTTTTCAGCAGCCGCAGCCGTCTTTTTGACCGGGGTGACAGAGCCGCTGGAATTCATGTTTATGTTTGTGGCACCTTTGCTGTATGTGGTTTATGCTATTCTTACCGGAATTGCGTTCGGAATGGCCGATATTATACATTTGCGTTTACATTCGTTTGGTATGATTGAATTGCTGACCCGATTGCCGTTGTCTATCAAAGCAGGCTTGGTGCAGGACATTATCAACTTCGTGCTGACCTGTATTGTGTTTGCGGTAGCAACCTACTTTATCGCTTATTTCATGATTGGCAAATTCCAAATGGCAACGCCGGGGCGACTGGGGAACTATACGGATGAGGAGTCTCAGGAGGCTTCCAACGCGGGAAGCACAGCGACAGATGGTGTGGCGGCTGCTTCTACGCAGAATCAACTGGCTGCTGATATTATCAAGACGCTTGGGGGAGAGCAGAACATTGTCGAAGTGGATGCCTGCATGACCCGTCTGCGTGTGACGGTGAAAGATACGGATGCCGTCGGAGACGAAAAGACGTGGAAAGCGCTGGGTGCCCTGGGCTTGATTAAAGTAGACAATGGGGTTCAGGCGGTTTACGGACCGAAGGCCGATGTGCTTAAATCAGATATACAAGACATACTCAACAGGTGATTCGTTTTGAAATTGTTAACCTTAAATACACATGCTTGGATGGAAGAAAACCAGCTCGAAAAGCTAAAGCAGCTGGCTGCTTTTATTGATGAACAGCAGTTTGATGTCATTGCCTTGCAGGAAGTGAATCAGTCCATAGAAGAAGCGCCTTTGTCACTGGACGATTTGGGCTCTTACTATAGTGCTGATCCTGAAATCGTCATTAAGCGTGATAACTATGCCTATGTGCTGAACAGGTTATTGTCCAATGCCTATCATTGGACGTGGGCTCCCGCACATGTTGGTTTTGTCAAATACGACGAGGGTTTGGCGATTTTGTCCAGAACACCGATTACAGATACGGTGAACGAATATGTTTCCTCGCTTCGCGATTATGACAACTACCGCTCGCGTAAAGTTGTGGGCATTCAGACTGTGGTGGACGGCGTGCAGTCCTGGTTTGTCAGTGGACACTATAACTGGTGGAATGATGAGGAATCCTTCCGTGGACTCTGGGATCGTACTACGGAAATATTGAACCCTTTGGCGCCCGCTCCTGTTTTCATGATGGGGGATTTTAATAATGCTGCCGAAGTGCGTGGAGAAGGATATGACTATGCATTGCAATCCGGTTGGTCGGATACTTATTCGAACGCAGCCGTACGTGATGAAGGGCATACCGTCATCAAAGCCATTGCAGGCTGGGAAAGCAACGCGGAGCCGCTGCGGATTGACTATGTTTTTTCCAATAAGGCCCTGCAGGTTCAATCTTCAACTGTTGTGCTGAACGGGAAGACAGGGGCGGTTGTATCCGATCATTTCGGGCTTGCCGTGGAAGTGAAGCTTTAATTCATAGGAAAAGGGAATGGGCCGCCTGCTTATGCAAGTGGCCTGTTTCTTGAGGTTTGCGATTTTAATCGAATGAAATATTGGATCACAATCGCAATAAACACCAAAATCATATTGTAATAAAAGGGGGCGTTTATGTTAAAACGTTCAAGGAGCACACCTGCGACGAGCGGAGAAACAATGGCCCCTAATTCAGAGAAAGAGGCAACATTGCCGATAAACAGGCTCCTATGTTCCTCGGGAATGACGTCTCCTAGCTGTGAGTAAAATGAATCGAGATAACTGGCTCCGCCAATGCCTCCTATGAACATCCCCAAGTATACAATCCACTGCTCCGTGAACCAAAGAAATAAAACGATTTCCAGCATGATGAATAACAGACCGATCATACACAGGATTAAGCGATCTTTGAGTATATCAGATATTTTTCCGATCAAGGGTGCCGATACAAAGGTTGATATGCCGATGATTGTAAAAGCTAGGCTGATTTCTGCTGGACTCCAGTGTAGCTTGTAGGTTGCATATATGGAAAAATACGTTAAAAAGATAGCGAATGCACTCATTTCAAGGAAATGAACGGTGGAATAGAGCAGTAACTGTTTCGTTAGCATGGTTTTTCTTTTGGATTCCTGAGGAAGCGAATGCTGTTGTTGAGGCTGTGCGGGGGAATTGAAGAAGAAAGTCATTCTTGAAACAGCTACGAAGGATATACAAGAAAAAAGAGCAACGATATAAAACGGAACCGCTAGAGAAAAATAAGAAACGATCACTCCACTCATAAGGGGACCCAAAATCATACCCGCACCTTCACTGCTGCTGATATATCCATTAAGCGTTCCTCTATTTTCCATGGTGCTGATGTGGTTGATCGTGACTCTTACAAAGACAGTTAATCCTATAGCCACCAAGCCTTGAAGAAGTCTAAGAATGGATAAAATGATAAAGCTTTCTGCAACCGGGAACAGAAGCATACAAACGATTTCAGCGATGAGCAAGCTCAACCCCAGGCGTTTTGCGCCAACCTTTTCATAAATCCGTCCTGCCAGGCCTCCACCCACAAATCTTCCTACATAAAACAGAGAAAATAAAATACTCATACGGAATGCGGATATCCCGAATTGTTCTACATAAATAGCAAAGAGTGGAAGGATCATACTCCCACTCATGTTAGCAATAAGGCTGATAACGATCATGCAGGCGATATTACGATTTAAATATAAGTGTCTTTTCATATTCTCGAAACCTCTCTTTGATCTTGCATCATGGGAACTGTTTTACGGCTTGCTCCTGATAACGCATGAATGGCTTCAAATCGAGCTAGGATGAATATGAAATAAGCAGGGCACAAGGAGAACGGGTTCCCACTTAAGATACGCGGGTGTATACCCCACTGTGCCTAAATTCCAATGCTTTTATGGAGGGAGGGAGCAGTTGGTTGGGTGTATAACAAGGGTAGGGTGCAGCCTTTAAGCGGGATATCTGCCGCCAGGTGGCGGCCAAGCCCCATAAATCCGGCGCAGTAGTACGATTTCGCCCAAATGGTAGGAGTTGTGGGAAGCGATATTCCGCAGCAGTCCCGCTTTCGTCTCACCGGGGAAATGAGCCAGTGAATCATCCAGCTGCGCGGTTTCAGCAATCTGTACCGCTCGATCTACGCCTTGTAAAAATTCTTGAATGACAGCCTGCCATGCCTCTTCGCTTTGCGGTCCTGTTTCTTCAGGCCAGCTTTCCATGACATTGCCCGGAAGCTGAGGCTTCCGTCCTTCCAAATGCTCCAGCATAAATTGCTGCCAGTAGATCATGTGCTTCAATAGCTGATAAATGCTGTAGGGCATTTCTTCATTTTTCTTCCCTGCCAGTTCGACATCAATGTCTGGTAATGCCCGGGCCACTCGAATATGTCCGCGTTCACCGACCAGCGATTTAACCAGTGTTTGACCGAATAATTGGTTTGCATCTGACATGTATCATCATCCCTTCTATAGAGAGCCGTAGCTAATGAGTTCTCATTTAACGATTATACAATTTAATATTCAAAAATAAAACAGTTCAAAACCTAAAATCAGCGGCTGACGTTGAGGAAAAGGGGAGTGGAAGAACGTAGGGATTATGGAGAAACGAAATGCAAAACTTTTTAAAATTGATATATTTACAGATTATGGTATGTGTGCTATGTTTACTATGGAAGCGACACCATGAGTTGACATATTACGAGATTATTTATCATATTTTACACAGAAAGGAAAGATGAGAATGAAAAATTTGCTCAAAAAGGCAAGCGCATTTATGCTGGCGTTTACTCTGCTGCTTGGATTGATAACAACAGCGCCCGTTCATGCAGACGACACCGCACTTTTCACAATTGAAGGCGAAGATGCCCAGCTCACCTCCGATCTTCAAGTGGCGACTGAAATTTACGGACAACCCAAGCCTGGATTCTCCGGGAGTGGATTTGTCTGGATGCAGAATTCCGGCACAATAACCTTCACAGTGACTGTCCCGGAAACCGGCATGTATGCGATCTCCACTCGGTACATGCAGGAGTTGAGTCCTGACGGCAGGCTTCAATATTTAACCGTTAACGGCGCTACCAAAGGTTCGTATATGCTGCCTTACACGACCACGTGGTCGAATTTCGATTTTGGCTTCCATAAGCTGAAACAAGGAAGCAACACCATCCAACTGAAGTCCGGTTGGGGATTCGCTTATTTTGACACCTTCACTGTGGATTATGCTGATCTTGATCCCTTGAATGTGCAGCCTGTCCTCACCGATTCTAAAGCCACACCGGAAACTCAACGTTTGATGAATTATTTAACGGAGGTTTACGGCAACCATATGATCTCCGGTCAGCAGGAGATTTATGGAGGCGGCAATGACGGCAATACGGAGTTGGAGTTTGATTGGATTCACAATTTAACCGGAAAGTATCCGGCAATCCGCGGCTTCGATTTGATGAACTATAATCCGTTGTACGGTTGGGAGGACGGCACAACCGATCGGATGATCAATTGGGTAAATAACCGGGGCGGGATCGCGACAGCTTCCTGGCATATCAATGTGCCTCGCAATTTCACCGCCTATCAGCTCGGGGAGCCTGTGGATTGGAAGAATGCCACCTACAAGCCGACGGAAACCAATTTTAATACAGCCAATGCGGTGGTTCCCGGTACCAAAGAATATCAATACGTGAAGATGACTATTAAAGATTTGGCAAAACAGCTGCAAATTCTGCAAGATAACAATGTGCCGGTTATTTTCCGTCCCTATCATGAGGCGGAGGGCAACGGCGGATTGAAAGGGGAAGGCGCGTGGTTCTGGTGGGCTTCGGCAGGCGCGGATGTGTACAAACAGCTGTGGGATCAGATCTATACCGAACTTACAGAGACGTACGGCTTGCACAACTTGATCTGGACCTACAACAGCTACGTGTACAGCACTTCTCCCGCATGGTATCCCGGCGACGATAAGGTAGATATTGTCGGCTATGATAAATACAATACGGTCTACAACCGCTATGACGGTTTGTCCGGCGTACCCAATGAGGATGCCATTACTTCGATTTTCTATCAGCTTGTTGATTTAACTGGCGGCAAGAAAATGGTGGCCATGACGGAGAACGACACCGTCCCAAGCGTACAGAATCTGACAGAGGAAAAGTCGGGATGGCTCTACTTCTTGCCCTGGTATGGCGAGCATCTCATGAGTTCCGCCTTTAATTATCCAGCCACCCTGAAAACGATTTATCAAAGTGATTATGTAATCACGTTGGATGAGCTACCCGATTTAAAGGCTGACGATAAAACCCCAAGAGCGTCCATCACACCTACAAGCGTCGAATTTGACACATATGCGCCCAATCAAAGCGATAAAGCCATAACCGTGAATTTTAACGACAATACATTAACCGCTCTCCGAGCAGGCGACAATGCATTGACCGTGACTCAGGATTATACCTTGAACGGAAATACGCTGCTGCTGAAAAAAGAATTCCTGGCTGGATTGCCGGTTGGCGAGCATTCGATCGTCTTTGATTTTAATCAAGGAAAAGATTCCGTATTAAAAGTCAAAATTGTCGATTCAACACCGAGCGCTGCGATTTCGCCTGTGAATGCGACATTTGATAAAGCGGCGAATCCAGGGCAGGATCTTTCCGCATCTCTTACCTTAAACGGACACCAGCTTGCAAGCATAACGAATGGAAATTATACGCTTGCATCAGGCCAGGATTATACGGAATCAGGCGCTGATGTCGTTCTGAGCAAATCCTATCTTGCTACGCTGCCGCTGGGCCAGAATGCGATAACCTTTCATTTCAACGGAGGAAATAACGCTGTTCTTACAGTAAATGTTGTGGACAGCAGTGTTCCTGTACCCGCAGGAGACTTGACGATCCAAGCCTTCAACGGGAACACGAGTGCCTCCACCAATGGAATTTCACCCAGATTCAAATTAGTCAACAACGGTGATTCTGCGATTCAGCTTAGTGATGTAAAACTCCGGTATTACTACACGATTGACGGGGAGAAGGCACAGAGTTTCTGGTGCGACTGGTCCAGTATCGGGAGTGCGAATGTAACCAGCAAATTCGTTAAACTGGCGACTCCAGTTGCCGGAGCCGATTATTATCTGGAAATTGGCTTTACGAGTTCGGCTGGAACGCTTAATCCCGGCCAGAGCGCAGAAGTTCAAGCTCGGTTCTCCAAAACCGACTGGTCCAATTACAACCAGGCTGACGATTACTCGTTTAAGGCATCCAGCAATCAGTTCGCAGACAACGAACAGGTTACCGGATATATGAACGGTCAGCTTGTATGGGGGATTGAGCTGTAAGGAGGTAAGAAATACGGGTTGGATCGGGGGTTATCCCCTGCTCCAACCCGTATTCAATCCAAATGCCAGCTTGGTAGCACTCACGATTACGTGTGGAGTAGTGGCGGCGGATAGAAATGAGGATTAAAAAATAGTTGATAATTATTCTCAATTGAACTAAAATAAAATTGTTTCAAAGGAAACGAAATATCATGGTTTGATATGTTTTTGTATATATACGGAAATGTTAAAGGGGAGCTTTTCGTATGTATATTGTTTCCTGTGAAACAAACATGGGTTATAATGAAAGGAGGAGTACGCCAAAGGAGTGACCATCTGTTTGTATGGAAAAAGCCACGTCAATTCAGCATATCTGTGATTTGCTAATTAAAATGAATCACCAGTTGGAGCAGCATCAGCAGAGAGAGAGCATGTCTTTTCTTGAAGAAATCCATGAGCATTTTGAGGGGATTGCCGGGCTTAATCTTACTGATGTCCACGTGATTGACTGCATCGGGAGACATGAGCCGATTAATGTTACGACATTAGCGGAACGGATTGAGCTTAGCAAAGGTACGGTTTCGAAAGTCAGCACCAAGCTGCTCAAGGAAGGCTGGATTCGCAGAACCCAGCTTAACGACAATAAAAAAGAAATTTATTTCCGCCTGACCCCATTGGGGAAAAAGCTCTTTGTCGTGCATGAACGGCTGCATGCCAAGGTGCAGCGTCAGTTATTTGAATTTTTAAGTCGTTACAGCTCGGAGGAATTGGCTGTCTTGAAACGTCTGCTGTCCGATGGCATTGGTTTTTTGGAAGCTGTGGAGCGGCAGGACAAGAGTCTGGAATCAAAGGACATGTAATAAAACGAATTGCACCTGTTTAATCCTGTGTGATAGACACATGTGGGGGATACAGGTGCTTTTCTATTAGTGTAACAGCCTTTTTGCTTCCGTATAGAGCACTTGCACAAACTTTTTTGTGTTAATTCGCGCTTGGGATAGAGAAGGCTCCACATTATTTTGCAGCTCCAGCATTTTTTTGCGAATTTCCGTAAAATCAAAAAACTTGGACGCATAATTTTCGAATTTGGGATGGGTATAATCGGTTAATCCAAGCGATACAATATGGCTTAGCGTCTGGAAAATAGCGCGGCGGACACGCTGCTCCGACGCCTTGATTTCCTTGCTTAGCTCTGCCGCAGAGGCCGAGGCTCCCAATCGTTTCAACGCCACATTGGCGAATATATCCTTCAGCGGCGGGAGCAGATGAGGTGATAGATTGCCTGTTTCCTCCTCATACTGGTCCAGATATTCCAGCATGTCCAGCAAATCCATACTTCCCGCCTCACCGATCATTCCCATTTCGGAAAGCAGAAACTGTCCAGAGGTCACAATATTTCGAGTCGGTTCCAGCGTTGCTGATGGGCCATTCGAGGTGAACATCGACAACCCTTGCAGTGTGCGCTGGATATCTGTAATCGACTGCTGCATTCGCAGACGTTCGGCCACCTTATGAATCACTGCAATAATCTCCAGTCGGTTCAAGGGCTTGGCGACATAGTATTCAATACCGAGCGAGTAGGCCTCGCCGATCATGTTCTTGGATTCAATCCGAGAGATCATAATGATTTTTCCACTGAATTGATCACCGAGCGCGCGCACCGTCTGAATGCCGTCACGAAGCGGCATCAGCAGGTCAATCAATAATACATCAATCCGGTTCAGCTCCAGCAGGCCGCTGTTCACATAGGAGCCGTCCTCTGCTTCCCCAACGACCTCTCCCAGACCTTCGTCTTCAATAATGTCTGCCAACATAGAACGAATCCCTTGATCGTCATCCACAATATAAAAACGCATCGGACTATCTTCCTTTCTCCGTCAGTTTCCGTAAAGGCAATATGACTCTAAAAGTAGTCTGTGCCCTACCTGCATTCTCTTCTTCATTCTGTAGCAGTTCAATCGTTCCTTCAAGGCTCTCCGCAACCTCCCGCACATAAAACAATCCCATGCCGGTCGAAGGCTGTCCTTTCTCATCATACTTGGTCGTGTACCCCGGTGTGAAGACCATTTTCTGTTTGCGCTGAGGAATACCTGGGCCATTATCGGTGACACTAAAGGATACTACATCCTCTGTTCCCGGCTGAAAGCGAATGGAAACGTCAATCCTTCCGCTGTCTTTCATCGCCTCAACTGAATTGGATGTCAGGTTATTAATCAGTGTCAGAACTGTATAAACATGCAGCTTGGGCAACAAAGGATCGAAATTCAGGGTGAAACGGATAAACTTGTTCAGTGATTGGGCATATTTGCTGTTCGTTCGGATGATTAGCTCGCCGAGCTCTTGCGAAGCCATGTAATGGACATCACTTTCGGAATCAATAAGCTTGGACAAACCGGCAAAAATCCGCTGGCTGTCCTTTTTTATCTCATGGACTTGTCCGGAAATACGAAGTGCCTGTCTGGCGTAATGATCTTTGTCCTTCAGAGATTCCTCCTGCTGCAGCTCACGGTACAGCTCGTAGCTTTCACGGGTGATTTGCTCTGCGTGCGACAGGGTTTTGCCTAGCTGGACGGACTCCTCGTACAGGTCTGATACCAGGAGTAAAATCCGCTCAGTCTGCTGTCTTTGCGCCTCTTCATGCTGGATGGACTGGTTCAGGCGAATCATATTATAGAATCCAAGCACGAAGAAGCTGCGAATCATGGCGATGAGAACCACCTTGCTGATTTTGATGATGTCCCAGAAATCGCCGTCAATGCTTCGCCGGACGCTAAGTTCCGCTACGCTTGCGGCAACCTCTATCCCCACAGACAGGATGCCCACGCGGAGCGCGCGGTAAGGCTCGGCATTAATGCCCAGAAGCTGGAAGAGCAAACCGTAAGCCATGTAATAGAAAAAGGTAGGCCCATGCAATGTCATCAACTCTTCAAAGGAAGACCCGGGATAAAGGTACTGATTAAGCAAGATGCGAAAGGCGACTACAGCTATTCCTGTAAGCACTCCCGATAACGCAGGTGGAATATGCCGAATCGATAATAGAAAGAAAAAAAATACAGGCGTACCGAAGCTGAGACGAAATGTATTAGAAAACGGGTGAATATTCAGCTCACCTGCCAATGGTACAAATATAAGCATCAGCAGGAAAAGGAGTGTATTCATTTTCATTCATATTCACCTCCGTGTATTTATTTCAGAAAGGCAATGTAAGATAAATTCACAGGCACCTCGTTAAAGCTTGTGAATTTATAGAAAAAAATAAATAAATGTGTAGATAATTGTCGGTTTTTATAGTTCAGATTGTAGTATAAATAACATCATTTGAATATTAAGAGCAACATAATGCAAAAATATACAGCCAGGGGGGTACAAAGTGAAAAAGATAAATTTGACGATGCAAATCTTTATTGGACTGGCTTTAGGTATTTTTGTTGGCGCTTTATTTTACGGCAATCCAGGGGTGGAAGTCTACTTAAAGCCAATCGGCGATATTTTCATCCGTCTGATCAAAATGATTGTCGTGCCCATTGTAATTTCAACGCTCATTATCGGCGTAGCTGGCGTCGGGGATATGAAAAAGCTGGGCAAGCTCGGCGGCAAGTCTATTCTGTACTTTGAAATTGTGACGACCATTGCGATCCTTTTCGGATTACTCGTTGCGAATCTGGTTCGTCCCGGGGAAGGCGTGGACATGTCCCACCTGGCCAAGAGTGATATCCATAAATACGTGGAGACGGCGGAAACTACAGGTCACAGCTTCATAGATACCATTGTCAATATTGTTCCTACTAATATAGTTCAAGCGCTGGGCGCAGGGGATATGCTGGCTATTATCTTCTTCTCCGTCTTGTTCGGACTAGGAGTAGCGGCGGTTGGCAACAAGGGCAAACCTGTGCTGAATTTCTTCGAAGGCGTAGCCGATGCCATGTTCTGGGTGACCAATCAGGTTATGCGCTTGGCTCCATTCGGTGTATTCGCACTGATTGGAACGACAGTAGCCAAGTTTGGGCTGGCCTCATTGTGGCCGTTATTGAAGCTTGTTGTGTCGGTGTATGGGGCCATGCTGCTATTCATTGTGATTGTTTTTGGAATTATCGCCAAGCTCTGCGGTACTCGTCTCTGGACCATGGTCAAAATTTTGAAAAGTGAGCTGTTGCTTGCCTACTCAACGGCCAGCTCGGAAAGCGTTCTGCCCAAGATCATGGAGAAGATGGAGAGGTTCGGATGTCCGAAAGGGATTACTTCCTTTGTCATTCCAATAGGATATTCCTTTAATTTGGACGGCTCCACCTTGTATCAGGCGCTGGCTGCGATCTTCATCGCCCAGATGTATGGTATTAATCTGCCGATCACTACACAGATCACGCTGGTGCTGGTGCTGATTATTTCCTCCAAAGGTATCGCAGGCGTACCGGGCGCCTCCTTTGTCGTTTTGCTTGCTACACTGGGAGCAGTGAACCTTCCGCTGGAAGGCTTGGCCTTTATCGCTGGTATCGACCGTATTCTCGATATGGCGCGTACGGTAGTCAATGTATTAGGCAATTCGCTTGCCGCCGTGGTTATGTCCAAATGGGAAGGCGAGTATGATAAGAAAAAAGGTGAGGAATACGCCGCTTCCTTAAATAACAGCCAATGAGCTGAATGATTAACGAAAAAGAACACCCTTGCGAAGAATGCAAGGGTGTTCTTTTTGTCCCCTCTTTTGTAAATTTTATGATTTTTTCGACATATTTCGATGTTTTATGTATGAATATTTAGGCATAGGGGCTTGAAAAATAGTTCTTTTTACCTAATTAAATTAAAGTTTAATTTATAACGATTATTGATTAAATTCCGATATTAAACTATACCGTTTTATATATTGGCCTAGAAGGGAAGATCATATATGTTTCTCAAGAAAAATGAGACCCACTCACTTGCTCCTTTGGTAGAAGAAAGCCGCAAACTATTGCAAAAAACACAGCAGAAGGATTATTCCGCCACAATACGAGTTGCCTCAGCATCTTCCGAGGTTCAGGAAATCGCAAACAATGTCAACCAAGCGCTTGAGTCCATCAAAAATGATGCCAGGCACATCGACATCCGTTTGAAGCTTGTTACCAAGGCCATAGAAGTCGGCTTATGGGATATGGAAGTCATTGCGGGTGATCCTGTCAATCCAAGTAATACATTCACATGGACAGATGAATTCCGTTTCATGCTGGGGTATCAGGATGAAACGGATTTCCCCAATGTATTGGACAGCTGGGCATCCCGACTGCACCCTGAGGATCGTGAATGGGTAGTGACAGCTTTGTCAGATCATTTGCTGGATCATTCGGGTAAGACTCCTTACGACATTCAGTATCGCTTGAAGCTGAAGCATGGAGAATACCGCTGGTTCCGGGCCACCGGAACGACGATTCGTGATCACCAGGGGGTTCCGCTTCGTATTGCGGGCGCTCTGCTGGATGTACATGACCAGAAGATCAAGTCTGAGGAATTGGAAGCAATGGTTACCAGATATGACCTTGTTAACCGTGTATTAATCGAAGCTCCATATGACATTATCCTGGTTGACGGAGATGTGGAAAATCCAAATAGTAAATTTTGGTGGTCGCCGCAATTTCGCAATACGCTGGGTTTTAGTGATGAGAAAGACTTTCCGAGTGCGCTTAGCAGCTGGAGTTCGCGCTTGCATCCAGATGACGTTGAAATAGCGCTTAAAGCGTTGAACGACCATTTGAATGATTATTCAGACCGCACCCCCTATGAAGTAACTTGCCGTTTGCAGAATAAAAATGGCGAATATCGCTGGTATTATAATAGTGGAGGAAGCATACGTGACAGCAAGGGAGTGCCAATTCGCATGGCAGGTACTATCCGTGATGTAACGTTGGAAAAACAAAAACAGTCCGTTGCGGACGAGCTCACGCTCAAAATACAACATCTCTCCGATTCCATTGCGGAAATGGTGAACGGCGTCAATTCAGTTAGCAATCAGGCGCAGGAGCTGGCTACGGCCCAGGAGCAATCAACAGAGGCAGCGAATCAAGCCAAAGTTAGCGCAGAAGAGACGCAAAACATCTCCAATTTCATTAAAGAGATTGCCAATCAAACGAATCTGCTCGGTCTAAACGCTGCAATTGAGGCTTCGCGTGCGGGTGATCAGGGACGCGGCTTTGCCGTGGTTGCAGATGAAGTGAGAAAGCTTGCCATTCACAGTGCTGACGCGACCGGAAATATCGAGACCAGTTTGGACGAAATGAAGACGCTCATCGAGCAGATTTTGCATAACATCAGCAACATGTCTACACTGACACAGACACAGGCCGCGCTAACGCAGCAGGTGAATGCAGCTACGGACGAAATTAACAGCATGTCCAAAGCATTGCTTGATTTTGCGAGAACGATGTAAGTTTTTGTGCAGGAATAAGGCCGGGCTTTAAGCTCGGTCTCTTTACTGTTTTTGGAAGATCCATTATACTTTTTGAGGATAGGTCTGAAAGCTGCCTCCTAATAAGCTTGTGTGGAAAAGAGGAATATACTTGAACCTGATCAGTTCAATATTGGTTGGAATTGTGGCTCTGGAGCACGTGTATATTTTGATATTGGAAATGTTTTTATGGACGACTCCGCGGGCGATGCGTACGTTCGGCACCTCGAAGGAGCTGGCGGAAGCAACCAAATCTCTGGCGGCAAATCAGGGATTGTATAACGGTTTTTTGGCAGCTGGATTGGTGTGGGGCTTGTGCTACCCGGATGCTGTGATTGGCTGGCAAATTCAGCTGTTCTTTGTCATTTGCGTGGTGGTGGCTGCGGTGTATGGTGCACTGACGTCCAATAAGTCTATTTTATTGAAGCAAGGATTGCCCGCTATTCTGGCATTAACCAGTTTGCTGGTCTTCTAAAAGAAACAGACACTCTTGAAGACACCCTTAATGGGTGTTTTTTTGCTAAATTCGATCACATAATGTCTGTACTGCTAATGAAAAGGGTATTATGCAGTTTTTAATTGATTGTAAATCCGACTATTCCGATTTATAATAACTTTTATTACAAACTCAGAGAATTCGGAGGCTAGAGCGATGCGTCGTAATGGGATTGGTGTATTGGTATTGATGGTATTGATGTTGGTAGTAAGTGCATGCTCCGGCGGGAATTCGGGCACCTCGTCTGCGACGGATGGCAGTACGTCCAATGCAGATGCCACGACAGCAGATAATGGACAGCCCAAGGATGGCGGCAGCCTGATTATTGGCGTGCAATCCGATCCGGTGGTACTGAATCCGAACTATGCGGGGGACCGGGTAAGTCTGACGATAGATCAGGCTATATTCGCACCTTTGTTTCAGGTGAACAATGGCAAGAAGACATTTTATTTGGCAGATAGCCTGACTCCTTCGGCTGACAAGCTGACTTACACGCTGAAGCTGAAAAAAAATCTGACTTGGCATGATGGCGAGAAGCTGACAGCCGACGATGTCGTTTTCACCATTAACAAAATTTTAGACGAGAAGCAGCACAGCTTCTTGAGAAGTAATTTTATAATTAATGGCAAGCCGGTGCAGGTGAGCAAGGTTGACGATACAACGGTGGAGTTCAAGCTTCCACAAGCAGCTCCTGCTTTTGAAGCGACACTTGTACAGGTATCCCCGATTCCGAAGCACATTTTCGAGAACGAAGCGGATATTGAGAAAAGCACGAAAAACAACACTCCGGTTGGATCGGGGCCTTTCAAATTTAAAGAGTACAAAACTGGCGAGTACATCACGCTGGAACGGTTCGATAACTATTTTGGCGGCAAGCCTCATCTCGATTCTGTAACGTATCGGATTGTAAAAGATTCGAATGCAGCGAGCTTGGCGCTCCAGAATGGTGAAATCAATGTAAATTATGTCGATCCGCAAAATGTGGATACCATTAAAGCAACGGGTAAGTTTGACATTTATCCTTACAGCGAAGGCCGCTTGGCTTACCTGATGTTCAATGAAAACAGCGACACCAAGCAGCTCAACAAAAAAGAAGTACGTCAGGCGCTGTCTTATGCGCTGAATCAGGATGAATTGATCCAGGTATCGTATGGCTCCAAAGATTATGCGGATACTGCAAAGTCCGCTTTGACACAGGATGTGCTGTATCACACGAATGACGTTCCATTTTTCAATAATGATGTAAACAAGGCAAAAGAGCTGCTGAAATCGGCTGGAGCCGAAGGGCTGAAGCTGCGCATTATCATTCCGGGCGGCAACAAGGTACAGGAAGCACAAGCGCTGTATATCCAGCAGAAATTCAAGGATATTGGCGTTCAGTTGGATGTGAACAGCATGGATTCCTCGGCATGGTCGCAAAAATTCGTCGATACGAATGCCAAGGACTTCGATCTGGCAATCAGCGGCTATATCATGGGCTATGACCCGGATGCGTACCGTATCCTGTACAGCACCGGATCTTCCTCCAACTATTCGCACTATTCCAACAAGGAAGTGGATAAGCTGCTGGAAGAGGGCGCAGGTGAGTCGGATACGACCAAACGCGGCGAAATTTACAAAAAGGTACAAGAAATGTTGGCTGACGATGCAGTCATCTATCCGATTGCCTACACCAAAACGATTGTGGCGTTCGACAAGCAGTATGGCGGTATTGAGCAGGCTGTGCTGAAACCAGTCGTGATTTTCGAGGATTTGTCCAAAATTTATCACAAATAAGACAGGGTTTTCAAAAATAAGCTGGGAGAACCAGCTTATTTTTTTCGAAAACAGCAAGGGAAGGGGAATGTATGAGACAGCTCATCGCCAGAAGATTGCTGCAAGTTATACCGATGCTATTCTTCATATCCATCATCTGCTTTGGCTTGATCAAGCTGGCTCCAGGCGATCCGGTTCTCTCTTTTGTTACACCGAATATGCACCTGGAAGATATAGAACGAATGAGGCATAGCCTGGGGCTGGATCAGCCTGCATATGTACAGTACGTGTTATGGCTTAAAAAAAGCCTGACAGGTGACCTCGGCTATTCGCTAATCAATCACCAGCCTGTGCTGGATCAGATTCTGGATCGCCTCCCGGCTACCGCCGGATTGATGGGGGCATCCATTATATTGGCGGTTCTGATTGCCATTCCACTTGGCTTGCTGGCCGCGGCCAATCGGAACCGTTGGATTGACAAGCTGATTAACCTGATGTCATACATCGGAATTTCCGTACCGCTTTTTTGGCTCGGTATTTTACTGATTTATTTGTTTGCTATTTATCTCCATTGGCTTCCAAGTACAGGGATGCGGACCATTGGAACAGACTCTGTGCTGGATGTACTCAAGCATGGTATTCTACCGTGTTTTGTATTGGCCTTCAGCTTTTTATCTGTATATGTGAGGTATATTCGTTCCAGTACGATTACGCAGCTTAAGGAAGAATATGTACAAATTCAATATGCGTTCGGGTCTGGCAAACGGCTGGTTTTGTTTCGGCATGTGCTCAAGCACGTGCTGCTGCCTATTATTACACTGCTCGGTATGTCGGCTGCAGACCTGGTTGCAGGGGCCATTGTAACTGAAACGGTCTTTTCCTGGCCGGGGATTGGCTCGCTGGGCATGACGGCGGTGAAGGGGATGGATTATCCTGTCATTATGGGGATTACTTTATTTTCCGCGCTGTTCCTGATCCTGGGCAATCTCCTTGCGGATATCCTGTACAGCATCGCGGACCCGAGAATTAAATCAACGAGGTGAACTCATGAATCGGAGCAAATGGCGCAACATCGGGATCGAGCTGCTGACGAGCAAAATGGGCGTCGTCGCCCTCATTATATTGATCGTATTCTCGCTGGGTGCGATTTTCGCGTTTTTATCGCCGCAGGACCCGAATAAGCTGAACGTGCTAGAGCGTCTTCAACCGCCTGGAGCGGCACACTGGTTTGGAACGGACGATTATGGCCGGGATTATTTTACAAGAGCGCTGTACGGCGGTCGTGTATCTTTGCTGGTGGGCTTCGCGTCCATGGTTATTGCGACCAGCATCGGCGCAGCGGTAGGTGTGGTGAGCGGCTATTTTGGCGGGTGGATCGACAATCTGCTCATGCGGATGTTGGAGCTGCTCATGTCGATTCCGTCTTTTCTGGTTATATTGCTGCTTAGTGTGTTTTTGAAGCCGGGGGTTGGCAATATCATTGTCATTATCGCCCTGCTCATGTGGATGAATATCGCCCGGGTGGTACGGGCAGAAACAATGACGCTGCGGGAAAGGGAGTATGTGCTATACGCCAAAGCTTCGGGACAAAGTACGTTTGGCATTATTCTCAAGCACATCGTTCCCAACCTGATTCCGGTGATTATCGTAGGGGCGACGAACAATATTGCTTCAGCGATTATGATGGAATCATCACTGAGCTTCCTCGGCTTTGGTGTTCAGCTGCCGAACGCTACGTGGGGCAGTATGCTGAATAATGCCCAAGGATATATTGCTCAGGCTCCATACATGGCGCTTTTTCCAGGTCTATTTATTTTGCTGACTGTGCTGAGCTTTAATGTACTGGGTGATGTGCTGCGTGTGGGCTTTGAACCCAAGCTGGTAAAACGATGATTCATAGTTTTATATATCTATAGTCCATAATACAGACCCATTACAAATGGCTCCAGGAGCGACAGGAAGGAGCGACAACACAATGACAGAACATCTGCTGTCCGTCGAACAGTTGGAGGTCTCGTTTTTCACTCGTGAGGGGGAGAACCAGGCGGTTCGCGGGGTTAGCTTTCATATTGATGCTGGAGAAACAGTAGGGATCGTAGGAGAATCCGGGAGCGGCAAAAGCGTCACAGCGAAAGCCATCATGTCGATGATTGCCCCGCCGGGCAAGCGGCTGAATGGCGATATCCTTTACCGGGGAGAAAGCTTGACAGCTTTGACGGAAAAGCAATGGCGTAAAATACGCGGAAACCAAATCGCAATGGTGTTTCAGGACCCGATGACCTCGTTAAACCCGGTGAAGAAGGTCGGCTACCATCTGATCGAGGTGATTCGCAGACACCGGGGTCTGAGCAAGGAAGCGGCTGCGAAAGCCGCAGTGGAGCTGCTGCGACAGGTGGGGATTACCGAGCCGGAGCGGCGGATGAACCAATATCCGCATCAATTCAGCGGAGGGATGCGTCAGCGGGTGATGATCGCGATGGCGCTCTCGTGCAGCCCGGAGCTGCTGATTGCTGACGAGCCGACCACGGCGCTGGACGTCACGATCCAGGCGCAAATCCTGGAGCTGCTCAAGACATTGAAGCAGCAATCCGATATGGCGATCGCCCTGATCACCCATGATTTGGGCGTCGTCGCCCAGGTGTGCAGCCGTGTCATCGTCATGTACGGCGGCATGGTGATGGAGGAAGGACGCGTGGACGATATCTTCTATCGTCCGGCCCACCCGTATACGCAGGGCCTGCTGCGTTCCGTGCCTCAGCGCACGAACGGCTTCCGCGAGCGGCTGGTGCCGATTGAGGGTACGCCGCCGGACCTGCTGAACCCGCCATCGGGCTGTCCGTTCATGGAGCGGTGCCCGCACGCGTTCGCCCGCTGTGCGGAGCGGCCCCCGATGATGGAGCTGCGCCCGGGTCAGCGAGCGGCATGCTGGCTGAACGAGCCGGATGCTATGCCTGCCGGAGTCTATGAGACGCCTGACACGGGCAGTGCGGAAGCAGAAGGGAGGGAATGACGTGAGTGGAGCAGTGAGTGAAGGCAATCATGTAGCGGGTGAGCGTCAGCCGTTGGTGGAGGTACATCAGCTTAAGAAGCATTTTGTGACTGCCAAGGATTTGTTAGGGCGCAGCTCCGAGGTGCTCAAGGCGGTTGACGGCGTGAGCTTTCAAATCAAGCGTGGGGAGACGTTTGGATTGGTGGGCGAGTCAGGCAGTGGCAAATCGACCGTTGGGCGCTGCCTGACACGGTTGTATGATTATACGGAGGGCACGGTACGCTTTGACGGTCAGGATATTTCCAAATTGAACGATAAGCAGCTCAAGCCGCTGCGTCGGCGTATTCAGAGTATTTTTCAGGACCCGTATTCCTCGCTTAATCCCGGTATGAACGTGCTTGAACTGATTGGCGAGCCAATGGATATCCATAGATTGCATCAAGGAAGTGAGCGGAAAGACGCAGTTGTGGCTTTACTGGAAAAGGTAGGGCTGAAGCGGGAGCATTTGTACCGCTACTCGCATGAGTTTAGCGGCGGGCAGCGCCAGCGGATTTCCATTGCTCGCGCGCTCTCCGTGAACCCCGAGTTCATCGTCTGCGACGAGCCGATTTCAGCGCTGGATGTGTCCATCCAGGCGCAGGTTATTAACACGCTGGAGGATCTCCAGCAGGAGTTTGGGCTGACATATCTGTTCATTGCCCATGACTTGTCGATGGTGCGTCATATTTCAGACCGAATCGGTGTGATGTACCGTGGGCGACTGGTAGAGGTAGCTGATGCGGATGAGCTGTATGAGCAGCCGGCTCACCCCTATACGCAGGCGCTGCTGTCATCTATCCCCGTGCCTGACCCAAGAGCGGCCGGAGAGCGGGAGGGTGTGAGGGGAGGCTTCGCTCAACCAGATCGTTCATGGTCATGGGACAAGGATAGCAACGGTGCAACCGAGTTACGTGAGATCAGTCCCGGTCATTATGTAGCGTATCCGGTTAACCGTTAGGTTAAGGTCGGTGTGCGATGCACGTGACCATAAAGGAGGTAAAAACGATGACTACTTCAACGAACAGAGTACGTATTTCCCAATGGGATGCGCTCTTGCTGGAATCATTACGCTCATTGGGCTGGTCCAATGAGGAGTTAATCCGCCGGGTGCAGCAAAACGAGCTGCCAACGGACGGACCATCCGATTTTGATTATGCGGAGCTTGCCACCGGGCTGGCGTCCAAAGAGCCGGAGGTATTTGTCAGCGCGGTAACGGACGGATACCAGATCAAGTACAACACAATACGGGGGATCAACTCGTGGATTGCCGCTGCGTTCGGGCGCGAGCCAGAGCTGTCTCTGGAGGAAGGAAGCGAAGCTGTTACATCCGAACTGACGCAAGCCGAGTATGAACGGCTGGAGCGGGTGCTGTCGTTTGGTTGGGGCATACAGGAAGTGCGGCCTGCGACTGGTGATACTGCGGGTTTGTACCGGATAGTGCCTGCTGTGCAGACGAACTAAACCGTGGGTTTTGAGTAAAGCCACTTTGCCGGAAATGAAAACGAGCTGACCGATGAGGCCAACTCGTTTTTTAATATAATCCTTCTTTATTCTTTTCATACAACACGACCAGACTATTGTGAATGATCCGTGTCATGCAGTAAAATACGGCCATTCTGGTGGTTTGCATAATATCTCCCAACAACATGGACATCGATTCCATATCGGAAAAGTGTCGGATAAGAATCCGGTTAATAATCCCTTCACCAAACCAGACAAAATATAGCGGAACAATCATTCTTTGAATGTAACGCGCTTTGCGTTCCAATCCTGAATGGAGCGCAAAGTGCCTGTAGATATGGGTAAATGTATTGGAGAATCCCCACAAGTTGATAAGAGGAATCATACGAACAATGGCTCCAAAGGTGCGAATCGGATAATCGGAATGCTTTTGTCGGATGGCTTTATGTACTTGAACTAGCCAGATCAGATAGGTTACAAAACACAGGTAGTACAGAACGAAGTTAAAAACAGTGAATTTTTGCTCCAGCTCGTATAGATGCTCGTAATAAAAATCATTTGCGTTAATATACACCAACGTAAAAATAAAGATGAGCAATTCGCATATAACTGCCACTGCTAACAAGGCTTGATGCACACTGCCAATGGTCTTCGATGGGAATGCTTTGGAATCTGAATCATTCAAGATGTACTTCCTCCTAGTCTAGTTGCTTCAAATACACGATAGCATCCTCCAGTGTTTCTACGGGAATAATGCGCAGCTTGAGTCTATGCTCCTTTTGAACTCGGGCAGCTTCTGCTTCATTGCCTTCCTCACCAAGCCATTCATAATCTGCCGGTACAAAAAATAGATCAACCTTCGCAGCCTCGGCTCCCAGCAGCTTTTGCTCCAGCCCGCCGACGGACCCGACATCTCCGTACTCTTCCATCGTGCCAGTGCCTGCGATTTTGTGACGTCCCCCATCTGAAAAGTCGATGTTATTGGCTTCCTCATACAGTCCGATGCCTGTCATCAAGCCCAGGGAATTTCCCGCAAGCTCCTGCAAATGAGTCAATAGCTCCGCATAGCGAGCATCCTCCAATTCGCTTATATTCGAGAAAGTCGCCGTAGCCTCACCTGTTTCGCTATCTATTACACTTAATTCCGTCGCTGCATGTACGGCTTGCATCGCCGAATATTTTAGTGTGTCCGTCTCTGTGAGTTCCTTCCAATAAGAGTCCACTTCATCAGGGGCAAGGGATTCAAATTTAATCTCTCCCCCGGATACATTTTCACTGGAATATACATTCCAACGCTCCAGGAGATTGTTGGCAATCCCCGATTGAACAGACGCAAAAAACACGCTTCCCTGAACGCCAAGATCTTTGACCGGATGCATCTCTCCCTGCAAAATATACTGTGCGGGCATAGGCCGTGTTGCAACAAAAGCAGCGATAGCCGGGATTAGCAACAGGGCGAAGATGAGTAGATGTTCTTTGTGTATGCTAAATATCCTTTTGAAGAGATATGGATTGCGGCTTGGCATCCGATTCACAACCTTTCCATCTTTTCTCATACGGTATATCATCGGTTGAAATCGACAGAAAGGTTACATTTTTCACCATAAATGACCGATAAAAGTACAGTGATATTCATATTTTATGGTAAATCAGGAAAGGGGATATTTTAAATCTAATGAGTGAACAAAAAATACATAAGGGTGAATGTGAAGGTGAGGCGCTCGTCGTTGAACTGGAATCCGCTGAGCCAAACACAGTGTTTGAACGTCCACGAAGAATTATTTTAACCTTGGCTACAGGGTTTGCTTTATTGATCCTTGGTTTGTTCCTGTCGCTAATCACAGGTATATTTCCTATCAGCTATGCAGAGGTATTGGAAGTGTTATTTTCTTCAAATCCCAATCCCACGCTTGTGGAAGTTGTATTCCAGATTCGTATGCCACTTGCATTGGATATGTTGTTGCTAGGAGGATGTCTGGCCGTTTCAGGAACTCTTTTACAATTACGAACAGCTAATCAATTTGCATCACCAACCTTAACCGGACTTATGCCTGGGGCAATGGTAGGGCTATGTGTTGTCCTTTTGCTTGGGATGGACATAGATTCCTTTGGTAGTATGGCCCTTTGTATTGCAGGAGCGGTGTTAGGGGGATTCATTGTATTTACATTGAATAAAATCCAGTTCATTCGAGGACGGTCTGCGGGAGTTCATTTATTCATGATTGGTTTTATTATTGATGTTTTCCTTCGTTCAACATTTGGATTTATTATGTTACTTGGAGAATATGGAGAATATCAGCAAGAGTGGGCAATCTCTCAGGGAGGCTGGGGAATAAGAGAAGGATCATTCACGTTTTGGCTTGCACTGCTAACAATCCTCGTTGTGGTATCTGTCTTTGCATTCCCCAAGCAGCTTAGTCCGTTATACATTCCCTTCGCGATTGTGTTGACCGCCGTTACTGTGTGGGCATGTGGTACCATCGGATATATAGGACTTATTGTGCCTTATTTCATGCGTTGTATGATAGGAAACCGTCCACGGCTTCTCATTTTGGGTTCCATTTTGTGGGGGGGCGGTCTGTTGATGCTGGCCAAAGTCATTTCTGCTAAAATCAACGAGCCGGTTGGGCTTCCCGTAACCCCGGTGCTGGCCTGTATCGGCGTACCCTTTTTGATCTTTATGGTGTGGAGGGAATGGAAAAGGTTCGATTGCTAAATCAAAAATCATGCTCTCTTTTTTTATGCTATAGTTTTCATAGATCATGAAGAGAGTTGAGGTGCAGCATGACATCAATGACTATTGTTGAACCATCCGTCAAACCAGGATTAGCAGCTTTTCAGGCAGTCGCCGAAGATCAGGAAGAGGTTCAGGAGTTGATTTTAAAGACGGCCAGATGGCTGCACAGCAAAGGCTCCACGCAATGGGGCAACCTGCTCAAAGGGAAAGATGATCACAACCTGGGCGGCGCTATTGCGCGGGGAGAAGTGATTATTTTCCGCACATCAGAGGATCATGCATTGGCAGGTGCTGTGATCTTGCAGCAGCAGCCCAGTGCGTGGGACCGTAAGTTGTGGGGGCTAGACGATGCTGATTCCGAGGGAGGAACCTCCGTATATTTGCATCGTTTGGTTGTGGATCGAGAGAGGGCCGGGAAGGGACTAGGCCATGAATTGATGCAATGGATTGAACAAGGCATCCGTTTCACAGGCAAGGATCGAATACGGCTGGATTGTATTGCGGGGAATGACAAGCTTAGCCAGTTTTACAGACAATGCGGCTATACGTATAGAGGTGAAACGGACGGCTATAATATTTTTGAGAAGATGCTAATAGAGATGTAGGAAATACAATTTGAATGGAGTACAGGGGCTGTTCCGGAAGTCATCAAAGATGACGGTGGGGCGGCCTCTTTTTGTATTTTTTTAGGATCAGCTCACTCTATTCGAATATACGGCTAACCATAAATTAAAGTGTTTTATAAATAAGTTTATTCACTTATTAAAACATCATAAATGAATATTATAAACATATATTACGTCATATATATTGAAATGACCTCCTGATATGTGTTACAACTTTAGATAAGACATATTGATCAATTCAGGCATGTATCTCGATAAGTGGAGGGAATGAATTCAATGTTGAAAAGAGTGTACTCATTTAACGAAGGTAAGTTGGGGATGAAAGCGCTACTAGGAGGAAAAGGCGCCAATCTCGCGGAAATGACGACACTAGGTCTTCCGATCCCTCCCGGCTTTACGGTGACTACCGAGGCGTGTCGAGCCTACTTTACTTCCGGCGGCAAGCTCCCGGAGGGCTTATTGGGCGAAATCGTAATTGCCCTGCACGATGTTGAGGAAGCCCAGTCGGCTATATTCGGAGATGCGAAGCGGCCTTTGCTGGTATCTGTCCGTTCAGGCTCGGTAACCTCGATGCCCGGTATGATGGATACGATTCTGAATCTGGGTCTGAATGATGAAACCGTGCGTGGACTGGCGAAACAGACGGGAAATGAAACCTTTGCCTATGACTGCTACCGCAGATTTATCCAAATGTTTGGTGAGGTCGTGCTAGGTATAGACGCCATCCATTTTGAACACCTGCAGGAGCAGAACAAGCAAACCAACGGGCGTGCCAGTGACCAGGAGGTTAGCGCAGGAGAATGGAAGCAATTGATCGCAAAGTACAAAGATCTGGTCGCAGAGCGCAGCGGCCAGCTGTTTCCACAGGATGTATATCAGCAATTGCAACTGGCGGTGGAAGCTGTGTTCCGCAGCTGGAACAATATGCGTGCCAAGGTGTACCGGAAGGCTTACGGCATCCCGGATGAACAAGGGACAGCAGTGAACATTCAGGCCATGGTGTTTGGCAATCTCGGCAACGACAGTGGAACCGGGGTACTGTTCACCCGCAATCCCTCCACAGGTGCTAAGGAATTGTACGGCGAGTATATGGTGAATGCCCAGGGCGAGGATGTTGTTGCCGGAGTGCGAACACCCAATCCTATTGCCCAGCTTCTGGAGGAGCAGCCGCTAGTCTATGATCGTCTGGAAGAGCTGGCTTCCTTGCTGGAGCACCATTACCGGGATATGCAGGATATCGAGTTTACGATTGAGAAAGGCAATTTGTATCTGCTACAGACGCGCAGCGGCAAAAGAACGGCGCAGGCGGCTGTAAAAATAGCTGTAGATTTGGTGGAGGAAGGGATTATCAGCCAAGAGGAGGCGATCCAGCGGATCGAGCCGTCCCACATGGATCAACTGCTGCATCGCTCCATTGATACTTCCACACCGCTGGTTGCGATTGCCCAAGGTCTGCCTGCCTCGCCCGGCGCAGCGAGTGGGCGTATTGTCTTCGACGCAGATACGGCAGAGAGCTGGACGAAGGATGGGCAGAAAGTCATCCTGGTCAGTGTGGAAACCTCACCCGACGATGTTCATGGGATCATTGCCGCTGAAGGTGTGCTGACGAGTCGAGGGGGGATGACCAGCCATGCTGCCGTGGTTGCGAGGGGGATGGGTAAACCCTGCATTTGCGGCTGTGACGCGCTGAGCATTGATCTGGATAGTCGGAGCGTCAGCATCGGTAACCTGACCTTCCAGGAAGGGGAAAATATCTCAATCGATTCGACCTCCGGGCAGGTGTACGAAGGCAGTCTGTCCCTGAGCGAGCCGGTCATTACACCGGAACTGCTGAAGCTGCTGGAAATTGCGGATGGCATTCGGACGTTGAAGGTCTACACCAATGCCGATACGCCACATGACGCAGTCAAAGCGCGGGAATTTGGAGCCGAAGGCATCGGGCTTTGCCGGACGGAGCATATGTTTTTCTCGGGCAATCGTCTGCCTATCGTTCAGGCGATGATTTTGGCGGATGATCAGGAGGAGCGGATTACTCATTTGAATCGTTTACTCCAAATGCAACAGTTTGACTTTGAGGCTATGTTCAGTGCGATGGACGGTTTATCGATGACGATCCGCCTGCTGGACCCGCCGTTGCATGAGTTCCTACCGAATCTGGAACAGCTTCAGGAGCAACAGCGGGAGCTTGAGCTTTCTGGCGGCCATGCGGAGGAACTGCGACGTCTTAAAAATACCATCTCCAAGGTGCACGAGCTGCGGGAAATCAACCCTATGCTGGGTCTGCGCGGTGTTCGGCTGGGCATTCTGTTCCCAGAAATATACGACATGCAGATTGAAGCGATCTTTAAGGCCGCGCAAGCGGCATTGCGCAAGGGCGTGGATGTAAGGCCGGGGATTATGATTCCGCTGGTTGGCCACTCCAATGAACTCAAGCAAATGAGGGAACTGGTTGATAAGGTAGCCGCTCAGGTGCTTAGCGAGGAATTCAAAGGGTTCAGATATCGGGTAGGCACGATGATTGAGGTGCCAAGAGCCGCCCTGCTGGCAGATAGCGTGGCCCAGTACGCCGACTTTTTCTCCTTTGGAACCAATGATCTGACCCAAATGACCTTTGGTTACAGTCGTGATGATGCTGAAGGAAAATTCCTCGGCTCCTATATGGAGAAGAATATTCTGGAAACCAATCCCTTCCAGGTGTTGGATCAGGATGGCGTAGGCAAGCTGATCGAATGGGCTGTTGTCAAAGGCAGAGCAAAAAAGCCTTTTCTGGAGACAGGTATCTGTGGTGAGCATGGCGGGGATAGCGAGTCAATTCTCTTTTGTCACCGCAGCGGACTGGACTATGTTAGTTGCTCCCCGTACCGGGTGCCGTTTGCCCGCATTGCCGCTGCTCAAGCAGCCTTGCTTGTCAGAGCGGAGCAGCCTGAGAGAACGTTGTCCGCTTTGTAGCTGAACCATTTCAATAGTATATTGTGTAAAATGAACAAGGCAGCCTTGATCCCAAGGCTGCCTTGTTCGTTATGCATTATATTTTACACACATATCTCGGATCGCGTCTCTTCCTTCTACATATGATGATAGAGAACATTTTTGTAAGCGTTTTAAAATAGCGTGACATATAACTATGCGAAGCTACAGGAGGCGATTACGATGGACGATTACATGAGCTGGATCAAGCTTGGCTTTTTTCTCAGCGTTCTGTTTTTACTGGCAGCGGCATGCAGTACCTCTCCCAAGCTGGAGAGCACAGAAGGTAACAAAGTGCGGCTGACCCTGCAGGTCTGGGGTAATCCTGCGGAGGTGAAGGTGTACCAGCGGGTATTGGATGCATTTGAAAAGGAAAACCCGAATATTGAGGTTAAGCTGGTGCCTGTGCCGGGAGACCAATATGAGCAAAAGCTGCTGACACAGCTTCAGGGAAGTCGCGGACCGGATGTGTTTTATTCGTATGAACCGACGATTGCGCGTTTGATAGAGGCGAAGCAGGTACAGCCTTTGGGTGAATTTCTAACAAGTGATGCGAGTGATGTGAAGGCCGAGGATTTTCCAGAAGGATTGTGGGGCCCGGCGAAGCGTGATGGGGAAATCTATGGGATCACTCCTGACTCGAATCCGATGGTGATGTATTACAACAAAAAAGTTTTTAAAGAAGCAGGTGTGAAGACACCGCAGGAATATGATGACGAAGGCAAGTGGAACTGGGATGCCTTTGAGGAAGTCACATCGAAGCTGAAGGCTGCAGGGAAGCAAGGCTATATTGCGGAAAACTGGTGGGCTCACTGGTATTCATGGGTGTGGTCGAACGGCGGCCGGATTTTTGATGAACAAGGCAAGTATGTACTGGACCACAATGAAAAGGGCAAGGAAGCCTTCCGCTTCATGTACGATATGGTGAGCAAAGGAAATGCAGTATACCTCGGATCACTTCCCAAGGAACAAGGGGCAGATGCGATGTTCATGTCCAATCAGGTCGGTATGCTGGCGGCGGGAAGATGGCTGGAGCCCTTGTTCAGTCAAAATCAAAACCTCGACTTTGATTATATCTACTGGCCTTCCAACACAGGCAAAAATGAACCTGTCGCTATACCGGTTGCCTATGTAGCCGTGAACAAAAACAGTCCGCATCTGCAAGAGGCCATGAAGCTGGCGTCATTCTATGTTTCTGTGAAGGGACAGGAGGCGCGACTGGTTGAAGGCGGGAATGCCATGGGTACGCTTGTCGCCGCAGATGAGAGCATTATGAAAAAGGCGACGATTGAGCATTCCAGCTATTTGACCGAAGGACGCAACAGAGGCCATGCACATGGCTCCGCACTGGCCTATGATGCTCAGGTACCGGGATTAAACTCGGATATCACGGAGACGATGGACCTGATGTTCCTCGGCAAGCAGGATGCTGCGGCAACGATAGAGAAGCTGAATCAGATCATATCCAAGGCGGTCAAGTAGGCACGGGATACAGCCGTGACGCGCTATCGTCCGTTTCTATCCGCCCAGCCGTTTCCGATGGCCTGCGGCCGCTGCAGGTTGCCGTCGCTTTGCTGGTACGGGCGAAGGCCATAGCCCTGGTTATAGGGGGGATAGGCGCAGGAGGCAGGATTAGGCTGCGGCTGATAGTGAGCGCTCTGAGTTGCCTTTTGACAGCCTTTTGGCGGCCCGATGATCACGGTTTGATTCAGCGGGGCAAAAGCCTCTTTTACTTTGGCTTCATCAAGGCAGTAGACATGCGCGAATACTTCGGCCGGCGTTAACCGCAGCATGTCGGAAGCGGGAATGATCTCGGGTACCGGTGCGTCGAAAATCGCCAAAAAATGCGTTCCGTCGGCGGCGGCGGTGTCATAATGCCACCAAGCTTGCGGCACGCTGGCCGTCTGACCGGGCCGGATGGCATAATGCCGAAGTTCCTTAGTGAACGGATTAATGATGGAAACGATGATTTCGCCCGAGATGCAATAAACGAGTTCCGAAGCGTTTTGGTGGTAATGCGGTTCGATAGCATTGCCCTTGTCCAGGTAAGTATCCAGCATCGACATGTTCCCCAACGTATTCAGCTGTTTGATGGACAATAAGTTAAAGTAATTGCGTTCGTCTTTGATGAATGCCGGGTTGTTTCTCAAGTCGAACGCAAATTGTGCGGAAGGTGAAGTAAAATCCATATAAGAAACCGCCACGGTCGTCCCCTGCCTTTCCTTTCGCTTTGGCGTCTCAATTTCTACTGAATATATATGCTTGCGGCGGGGGGAATATGTCCCCGTATTTCTTGACATAATGGCCCAGCGCCAGAAGTGGCCAGATGTACCGATAGCTGTGATAGTGGACGTAAAAATACCCCGGTAAACCGGCACCGGTCGGATACGCGCTTGCCCAGCCGTCTTCGTGCAGCAGTTCGATCAATCTGGCGGCACCTCGCTCGATCTCGGGCGTAGGCCGGTTGTGCACCGCGATCAGCGCGTCGAGCGCCCAGGCCGTTTGCGAAGGCGTGCTGGCGTAAAGCGGCACATAACGCTCCGCCTGATCGCTGCGGCACGATTCCCCCCAGCCGCCGTCCGCGTTTTGGATGGCAAGCAGCCAATCCACCCCTTTGGTTACAGCGGCATGATCGGAAGGAAGCCCCACGGCCTTCAGGCCCGTTAGCGCCGCCCAAGTCCCGTAAATGTAGCATATCCCCCAGTGGCCGTACCATGAACCGTCCGGCTGCTGATGGCTGATCAGCCAGTCGGCCCCGCGTTGGATAAAGCCGTGCCGGACGCCGAGCTTGGCGAAATTCCCCAGGTACTCCAGCGCTCGACCGGTAAGATCCGCCTCCGACGGATCGGTGGCCGCCGATTTTGCCCCTTCGATCGCCAGCCAGGTGAGCATTTCCTTGTTGGTGTTTTTTTCAAAGGCCGGCCAGCCGCCGTCGTCGTTTTGCATCGATATCACCCAGTTTAGGCCGCGGTTCCAGGATTCGAGATAAGCGGGATCGCGTTCAGACAGGCTGTGGATGGCGCGAAGGGCGGCCGTGGAGTCGTCGACGTCGGGGATGATCGTATTGGTGTCGGAAAACCCCCAGCCGCCGGGGGCGGTGCCGGGATTGTGAATCTGCCAATCTCCGGCTTTGCGATGCTGCTTGGACCGTAAATAGACGGCAGCTTTTTGCATCGCGGAATGCCGGACGCTCACTCCGGCTTCCTGCAGCGCATAGGCCAGTAGGGCGGTATCCCAGACGGTGGAGGGGGAGTTTTGGATGGTGGTGTATCCGCCAGTCTTACAGCACATGGCGGACAAGCCGTCAACCGCGTGCGTGATCACCGGATGCTGTGGGTCGTATCCGAGGGCCAGCAGCGCGAACACCATCAGCACGGTGCTGCTGGCGTACGTGTACAGGGTTCCGTCTCCCTCAATCCGTTCCAGCATATACTGCTCCGCCTTTTTTACCGCCGCTTGATGGATTCGCTGCGGTGTGCCGACCAGATGGCCGAGTGTGGACTGGATATACTCCAGCAGCTTGCGGTTTTCCCGGGAAAGCGGCTCCTCGGCTGGGCTTCGGTTGGTATAAAGCTCGCTTAAATCGGGAGTATGGGCGGTTTTAACGGAAAAATCCCGATCGGCCATAATGAGCAGCGGGACCAGATGGACGCGGGAATAGGCGGAAAAATCAAAAAAACTGAGCGGTAAAGAGGAAGACAGCAGCAGCATTTCAAACGGAATGAGCGAAAGCGAGGCGGGCCATTTCCTTTGCCCGGTCGCAGCCAGCAGCGTTTTGGTCAGCAGGCTCGCCGCTTTTCCGATCCCGCCCCGGTCCAGAATGTATTGCTTCGCCCGCTGAACCGGTTCGTCCTTTGGCTGACTGTACCCGGAGCACAACAACGCGTAATACGCTTCGACCGTCGCAGAAAGATTGCCTTCTTCCTCGTCCTTATACCACCTCCAGCAGCCTTCAGGTTGCTGCGCGGCAAGGATGCGGTCATGCAGCCTCCGGATCAGGTCCTCCTTCTCCGCGTTTAACGTGCGAAAAAGAATGATTACGAATGCGTCGAGCATCGTCCCGTTTTCGAAACAAAAACGCCAGGTGCCGTCCGGCTGCTGTGTTTGGATGAGCTCGCCGGACAGCCGGCGGATCTCCTCGTGGATTCCGATAATATTTTGGCCCATTCCCTGCCCCCTCCTTGTTATCGTCATCCCCATTATATGAGGCTCGGGAAACCGATTTTCGTGTTTGTAAAAAATATACCGAGGAAGCGACATGGCGGAATGCGGGCGTAAAGTGGAGACGGTCATCGCGACCACTCGTTACAGGCTGCTGTTCCGTTTTTTTCACGCGCTATCGTCCGTTTCCCTGCTCCTTTTGGTGCTTTTTCCGATACTGTAACGGGGTATGCCCAGTGTATTGCTTGAATACACGGCCAAAGTGAGCGATGCTGTCAAAGCCCGTTTTTTCAGCAATGGAAGTCACTTTCCAGTTTGTTTCTCTCAGATACGCCCGTGCCTGCTGTACCCGGACATCCTGAAGATACTCTACTAAGGTAAAGCCTGTGGTTTGCTTGAAAATACGGCACAAATACGTGCTGCTAATAAAAAAATGCCCTGCCAGTTGATCCAGCGACAGCTTCTCGGCATAGTGTGCATGCAGGTATTCAATGATCGAATATACTCGCTGCTGCTTCTCGCTGCGTTCCGGTGCAATGGTATCGGGAGCGGCCGATTGTATGCGTCTTATTCGGATAAGCAATTGGAGCAGCAAGCTTTGGAGATACATTTGGCGGTATGCATGCTCTTGATGGTATTCATCCAGCATTTGCCGGAACAGGTGCTCCAGCTCGCGTTGTTCCTCCGCCGAAGGTCGCAGCAGGAAGCTTTTCTCAGGTAGAAGAAGCGGGTTGTGGTCGCTGGACGGAGCGACAGGCATAGGCGTGGCTACAAACGATTCATCGAAATTGATTAAAATTCGCTCATGGCTGCCGCTCCCCTTGTTGCTTGTACGGTGAAAATCGTGTTTGCTGATCCAGATCAAATCGCCCTTCTGTAGCGCGTATACCCGCTGATTAATGTAGTAGTATCGTTCTCCTGCCAGCAGATAGTAGATTTCATGCGCTTGGTGGACATGGTCGGCGGACATGCTGAACGGGACCGTCCGCAGCGCTTGCTCGATGGCAAAACGGGGGGTGGTGATCATATTGATAGTCTCCTTTAATGAAAGAATGCACGAGGATAATATATGCATACTTTTTGAATTAATTCACAATAAAAGCGAAGATTTTGCTCTTTTTTATACTATAAAATAAAAGCAATTCATGTAAAGGGTGTGAACCAATTGGCTAAAATCAAATATGCACTTGTGGGCACCGGAGGCAGAGCCGAATTTTTTTACGGTGAAGTTGTTACCGTTTTCAAGGATACCTCGGAGCTGATCGCGTTCTGTGATGTCAATCAGACGAGAATGGATTATGCCAATCGACTGCTGCAGGAGAAATACGACCATGAGCCGATTCCGACCTATAAAGCTCATGAATTCGACCGGATGATCGCGGAAACGAAGCCGGATATCGTGATCGTCACGACCGTTGACCGGGTACATCATCGGTATATTATCCGGGCGATGGAACTGGGCTGTGATGTCATTTCCGAGAAGCCGATGACCGTGGACGAGGACAAATGCCAGGATATTCTGGACGCCATAGACCGCACGGGACGCAAGCTGCGCGTCACCTTTAACTACCGCTATGCGCCGCATAATACGAAAATCCGCGAGATTATTATGGACGGGACGCTTGGCGATGTCTTGTCGGTCAATTTCGAATGGCTGCTGAACACACAGCATGGTGCGGATTATTTCCGTCGCTGGCACCGGGATAAGCGCAATAGCGGCGGTCTGCTGGTCCATAAATCGACGCATCATTTTGACCTGATGAACTTTTGGCTCGGCTCGAAGCCAGAGACGGTATATGCGATGGGCGATTTGAAATTTTACGGCCGGGAAAATGCCGAGCAGCGCGGTGTGACGGAGTTCTACCAACGGGCTTACGGCAGCAAGGCGGCGGAAAATGATCCTTTTGCGCTGCATCTGGACCGTAACGAGCATCTGAAAAGCATGTATCTGGATGCGGAGCATGAGGATGGCTATCTGCGCGATCAAAGCGTATTTGGCGACAATATCAGCATCGAGGATACTCTCAGTGTTATGGTGAAGTACAAGAACAAGGCAGTGATGAACTACTCGCTAAATGCTTACCTGCCTTGGGAGGGCTTTATCATCGTATTTAACGGCACCAAGGGACGGATGGAGGTTCGGGTATCCGAGCAGTCCTACGTTAACTCCGGTGGCAGCAAGGCAGATGAAGGAGCGTTAAAAGAGAAGACCATCACGATTTATCCTCACTTTGCCGCACCTTATGAAGTCGAAGTAGAGGAAGGTGTAGGTGGTCATGGTGGGGGCGATCCAGTCATGCTGCGGGATATTTTCGATAAGCCGGCAGAGGATCGTTTTCATCGTGCGGCTTCACATATCGATGGCGCATGGTCCATTTTAACAGGCATCGCTGCCAACCGCTCTATGCGTACAGGTCTGCCAGTGAAGGTGGAGGAACTGGTGCGTTTGTAGCGAGGCAGCAATGGGATAATAATCAGGTAGCCCCCTCCGTATTGGATTCGCGGAGGGGGTTGCTTTTTCATTGATGATCCGTCGTCAGCTTACGGGTTCCCAGTTGTTGTACAGGACGATGGTTATTGGGAAAAAGGGTGGCGAACCGGCTGATTTGGTCTGCCGACATTTCGATAGGCTGCTCCAGGACTATCCAGTTCACATGCTCGGTACATGGCGGCGTAGTCAGTGATCCGCTGTAGCGAATCGAGTGCAGGTCCTTCGGCAGAAGAGCCGCGAGATTGATTTCCTCCAGAGCTGCTTCCTTGGAAACATCTGTTGGCAGTTTGGACCAAATACGGCTAAAAGCTTTATTTTCATTGCCGTTTTGAATGAGTACTCCTAAGACGGCTGTGCTACCGTTGTCGCTCTGATGGACGAAATGCAGCTCCATATCGGCATTTTTCCCATCTATTTGGTGCTCACTGGGGTGATGAAAATGAAACTGCTTTAAAGTAAATTTAGTACCGTCCAGTACAATATAATTACTGGGGCTGGCTGCATTGATTTGAACGGTGTGTCCATTATTGAGTATGGATACTTTCGTATTGGTGTAGTGAACCTGTATCGGTTGCTGCGTTTGCGAAGCTTCCAAACGGGTATACTCTATATTGACAGGTGATTGTTCTTGGCCGTTACCACAAGCGGCAAAATTTTTTTCCAGCTCTCCCCAATGCTCGGGTCCCTCATTTCCCTCATAAGACCAGTGCGGACTTTCCTGAACGACCGCGTGTACATTGTCAGCTGCTAGGGCTGAGGTGTTGGTGGTGCTAGAAGTCGTGGACTGAGGAGTACATCCTGTTATCCATACGACCAAGAAAATGGAAAACACGCTGGATAGACAAACTTTCCAGTTTTTTTTCATGGCTCTTTAACCTTCTTCCAGATAGAAAATGTGGAACTTTTTACATTGTAAAATAATTCACAAAGTCTCCACAAGGGTACAAGGACTTAGGAAAGAGCTTGAATATATATTTGTTTTCCTTGGGTAAAAATTATTATAATCTGTAGTGTGCATTACAAGATAATTCCATATAGCCGTTAAAGGAGAGATCACATGAAAGCAGCAGTTGTTACAAAAGACAACAAAGTCAGTATAGAAGAGAAGCCTTTACGCTCTTTGAAACATGGAGAAGCGTTAGTCCGGGTGGAATATTGTGGGGTTTGCCACACAGATTTACATGTCAAAAATGCAGATTTTGGTGATGTCACAGGCAGAGTTCTGGGGCATGAAGGCATTGGAAAAGTTATTGAATTAGGTGAAGGAGTAACCAGTCTTAAAATAGGTGATCGCGTAAGTATTGCCTGGATGTTCGAAAGCTGCGGTCACTGCGAATATTGCTTAACCGGGCGGGAAACGCTGTGCCGTGAAGTCAAAAATGCCGGATACACGGTAGACGGTGCAATGGCAGAACAATGTATTGTCACAGCTGACTACGCGGTCAAAGTACCGGATCGTCTTGACCCTGCCGCTGCAAGCAGTGTAACTTGCGCAGGGGTTACAACATATAAAGCAGTTAAAGTAAGTGAAGTCAGACCAGGACAATGGATCGGTATCTTCGGCATTGGCGGCTTGGGCAACCTGGCTGTACAATACGCAAAAAACGTATTCAATGCCAAAGTTGTAGCCTTTGACATCAGTGATGAAAAACTCGAACTGGCCAAAAAAGTTGGTGCCGACTATGTCGTTAATAGCCTGAAAGAAGATCCGGTCGCCCGGGCCAAGGAGTTAACGAACGGTGCTGGTCTGGATGCAACTGTGATTACTGCTGTTGCCAAAACACCTTTCAACCAGGCAATCGACGTTGTGAAGGCTGGCGCGCGTGTTGTAGCTGTAGGTCTTCCAACCGATAAGATGGATCTGGACATTCCGCGTCTGGTTCTGGACGGCATTCAAGTGATCGGCTCCTTGGTCGGCACTCGTGAAGACCTCAAAGAAGCGTTCCAGTTCGCTGCAGAAGGGAAAGTCGTCCCTCTTGTACAAAAACGTCCGATTGAAGACATTAATCATATCTTCGATGAGATGGAGAATGGCAAAATCCAAGGGCGCATGGTCATTGATTTCACGAAATAAAATGATGCCGATCACAGCTCCATAAGTACAGATTGGAATGGAGTTTTCCAAGCGCGTAAGCGCCTGCTGATTGATTGCGGGCGCTTTTTTCTATTGAACCGCTCTTTTTTACTTTACAGCTTGTTCAGAATGTTATCCTCCAAAACAGCGGATTTATCCCCGTATTCTTTAATAATATGCTTTTCTCCCCAGGCACACAGGGCATCCAGAATACTTTTCAGGCTACAACCGTATTCACTAAGCTCGTACTCCACTTTGGGAGGGACCTGATTGTAGCTGATTCGATTGACGATGCCGTCCTGCTCCAGCTCCCGAAGCTGCTGAGTCAGCATTTTTTGTGTAATAGAAGGCATTAGTCGCTTTAATTCACTTGTCCGCATCTTTCCATGTGTCAAATGACACAGAATCACGCACTTCCATTTCCCCCCGATCACCTCTAATGTCGCCTCAACCGAAATGTTGTATTTTTTCTGTCCCAATGTCGATCCCTCCATGTGCTTCACTGCGTGTTATACATATCTTAACTGCCTATTTTGATCTAAATAGTCTTTGATTAAGGGTACTTTTTGGTACCTATATTACTAAAAAGTACGTACTGTTCATACTTGCTTGAATAATTCATAATAACATCTGCTGGTCGAAGATTTCTATAGATAGGGGTGAAAAACATGTCGTCAGATCAACAACGAAGTATTTGGCCGCTGCTTGCTTTAGCTGTAAGCGCCTTTGCCATAGGAACAACCGAGTTCATCAGCGTAGGGCTGCTTCCCCTGATCGCACAGGACTTGCACATATCCGTAACCATGTCCGCGCTAACTGTAACGTTGTACGCATTGGGGATAACGATTGGGGCGCCTGTCCTGACCTCACTAACATCAAGTGTTCCCCGTAAAACGCTGCTGCTGTGGATCATGATTGTATTTATAATAGGCAACAGCCTTGCTGCGGTTTCCGGCGGAATTGTGTTGCTGCTGATCGCACGCGTCATCTCGGCATTTTCTCACGGAGTGTTCATGTCCATCGGTTCTACCATCGCAGCCGACCTTGTGCCGGATGATCGGCGGGCCAGTGCTATTTCGATCATGTTTTCCGGGCTGACTGTAGCCACAGTCACGGGTGTACCTCTGGGCACCTATGTTGGGCAGCAATGGGGCTGGCGGGCCGCCTTCATGGCGATTGTAGTCGTTGGTATAGTGGCACTTATCGCCAATCTGCTGCTGCTGCCGTCTACGCTGCGCAAAGGGAACAAGACTCCTTTCCGCGAGCAGGTCAAACTGGTTGCCAATGGTCGCTTGCTACTCGCATTTATCATTACAGCCCTGGGGTATGGAGGCACGTTTGTCGTGTTTACTTATTTATCTCCATTACTTCACGACATAACCGGATTTAAGCCCAATACGGTAACGTTCATTCTTTTGCTGTACGGCATTGCGATTGCCATCGGGAATGTTATAGGCGGAAAAGCTGCAAACCGCAAGCCGCTTTCAGCTTTATTTTACATGTTCCTGATTCAGGCTGTGGTTCTGTTCCTTCTGCTGTTTACCGTACCTTTTAAAACGGCGGGGCTGATTACGATCTTTTTTATGGGATTGCTTGCATTTATGAACGTGCCTGGTTTACAAATATATGTAGTGATGTTAGCGGAACGTTTTGCCCCCAAGGCTGTGGATGTTGCCTCTGCCGTCAATATTGCAGCCTTTAACGCAGGGATCGCGATCGGAGCTTATGCAGGCGGGCTTGTGACTGACTCGTTGGGACTCATTCATACGACATGGATCGGTGCCATTATGGTTTTTGTAGCGGTTCTGCTCACAGGCTGGAGTCGTATACTAGAAAAAAGGGATACAACTGCCTTGGTAGGCTAAAACTTATAAAAATTGGAGAGGAAGATATGGAATGACACAAAACTTGCAAAGCACAACAACCTTGCACAACGGAGTTCGCATGCCTTGGTTTGGCATCGGGGTCTTTAAAGTGGAGGAAGGCTTGGAGCTGGTAGATGCTATAAAGGCTGCTATAAAGCATGGGTACCGCAGTATAGATACAGCTGCAATCTATGCGAATGAAACAAGTGTAGGACAGGCCATTCAGGAAGCTCTTCAGGAGAATAACCTGTCGAGAGAAGAGTTGTTTGTCACGTCCAAGGTGTGGAATGCAGATTTAGGCTATGAGGAGACACGGGCAGCCTATGAGGCAAGCCTGAATAAGCTGGGCCTGGATTATCTGGACCTGTATCTGATTCATTGGCCGGTCCAAGGAAAATATAAGGAAGCCTGGAGAGCGTTGGAGTCCTTATATAAAGAAGGACGGATCAAGGCGATCGGAGTCAGCAACTTCCAGATTCATCATTTGGAGGACCTCATGAAGGATGCAGAGATTAAACCCATGGTCAATCAGGTGGAATTCCACCCGCAATTAACGCAGGTAGAGCTGCTGCAATTCTGCCAAAAGCACAGCATTCAATTGGAAGCCTGGTCCCCGCTTATGCAGGGCCAATTGCTTGATCATCCGGTGTTGCAAGACATAGCAAGCAAGTATGGTAAATCGGTGGCCCAAGTGATTTTGCGCTGGGATGTACAGCAGGGAGTTGTCACCATTCCCAAGTCTACCAAGCCGCATCGGATTATTGAAAATGCCGACATCTTTGATTTTGAATTGACGCGCGACGATATGGAGCGAATTCAGGCGTTGAATGCCAATCTTCGGGTAGGTCCTGATCCGGATAACTTCGACTTTTAAATTCAGCTTATGATAAGGCGCCGTTTCTTTCTTCGTTGAAAGGAACGGCGTTTTTGTTCATATGAGTATGGAGTCACAGCATTCCACCCCCGCCATATGCTATGATAGAGTTATGGAAAAAGAGACGGTTTGGAAGCTTGTGAAAATGAAAACACTCCGGAGGGCCTCATGAATAAAACAATTGCAGATATAGCCCACATGGCCGGTGTGGCCAAGAGCACGGTATCCCGATATTTGAACGGCGGGGCTGTCAGCGTGGATACGAGACGTAAAATTGAAAAGGTGGTCAAGGCCACGGGGTATGTGCCCAATACCTTTGCCCAGAGCCTGAAGGCGAAGCGTACCAATATTATCGGAACCGTTGTGCCGCGTCTGGATTCGTTTGCGACATCTCATACACTAATGGGGATAGATGAGGAGCTGCGTTCCCGGCATTATCAGATGCTGATCTCCAATACGAGCCAGGATGTAAAGCGTGAAATCGAAGCCCTCTATGAGCTGGGGCGGCAAAAGATTTCCGGCATTATTTTGCTGGCTGCTCAAATTACCGATGACCATCTGACCGCGATTCGTGACATTCGTATTCCGGTGTTGTTAGTGGGCCAGCAGCATGAGCAGATTCATAGCCTGATCCATGACGACTACCATGCGGGCTATGATATCGGCGCTTATGTTCTCTCGCAGGGACACCGTGAAATTGCCTACGTCGGTGTTACGGAGAAGGACGTTGCTGTCGGCGTACAGCGTAAAGAGGGCTTTAGGCAGGCTGTTCGGGATGCATTGCCTGCAGGTTCACATACGGACGATGCGTTGCGGGCTGCCGGGTATGATATCAGATACTATGAAACCGGATTTAAAATGGCCGATGCACGGATTGCTGCGTCTGCCATCTTGGATCAGTTCAAGCCGTCGTTGATGGTGTGTGCTACGGATAATATTGCGCTTGGCGTGATCAATGCGGCTTATTCCAGAGGGATTGCCATCCCGTCGGATTTATCGGTGACCGGCTTCGGGGGATACGATATTACAGAGGTTATTCACCCTGCGCTGACAACCGTGCAATACCCGTATATGGAGGCTGGACGTGTAGCGGCACAAAATATTATGCGGCTGGTAGAGCATAAACCGGTAGAGCAAGTGACAGTCATGAATTATGCACTTATTGAAAGAGAAAGCGTTGACAAACGCTAAACAGGTGGATTATAATTTCTACGAAACCGGTTCCATAGCACTCGGGCACTAGTGGAATCGGTTGCAAATCCATGGATGAAATATTTTTTTAATCAGATCGGAACCGGTTCCGATGTATTTTTTTAATGCGTTTGGAACCGGTTCCTGTTACGAGAGTTTTAATAAAAATGAGGTACATCTATGAAAATGACAAACGAACAGAAGTATCGGCTGATTGAACAGGCAGAGCCAGGTGAAATAGCCAGCTTGCAGGAGAAGGTCAAGCAATGCCATTGGCGGCAGACGTTTCATATTCAGCCATCGACAGGCTTGCTCAATGATCCCAATGGCTTTTCCTATTACCAGGGTGAATACCATTTGTTCTATCAGTGGTTCCCTTTGGGAACGGATCATGGGATGAAGTACTGGTATCACTTGAAGTCCAAAGATTTGGTGACATGGGACAATGCAGGCATTGGCATCACACCAGGGGATACCTTTGATTCACATGGGGCTTATTCGGGCAGCGCGCTGGAACATGAGGGCAAGCTGTATATGCTGTATACGGGAAATACACGGGATGAAAACTGGATCAGACATCCTTATCAATGCATGGCTGTTATGGATGAGAGCGGTCTCATTACAAAATGGGAGCACCCTGTCATTTCCAATGTACCGGAAGGGTACACAGACCATTTTCGTGATCCCAAGCTGTGGAAGGACGGCGACAGCTTTTACTGTGTGATTGGTGCACAAAGAACGAATGCAACAGGCTGCGTCGTCCTTTATCGATCAACGGACCTTCATTCGTGGCAGTTTGAGGGAGAAATACGCACAGGACTTGAGTCGTTTGGCTACATGTGGGAATGCCCGGATTATTTTGAACTGGACGGCTCGGGAGTATTGGTCTTTTCTCCTCAAGGCCTGGAGCCTTCTGGGGATGAATACCACAATATTTATCAATCAGGGTACATCATCGGCAAGCCGCTGAATACCGAGACAAGGACATTGGAGCATGGGGCGTTCCGCGAGCTGGATCGAGGCTTTGACTTCTATGCGCCGCAAACCATGGTTGATCCGCAGGGGCGGCGTATTATGGTGGCATGGATGGGATTGCCGGATATTGACTCTCCGACAGACCCGAACGGTTGGGCGCATTGCCTGACGCTGCCGAGGGAACTTATCCTTCATGAGGGTAAACTCTTGCAGCGGCCTGTCCCTGAGCTGACTGCGCTGCGTAGAAAGCGTGAGGATCGGGTAGCTGACACGTTATCGTCAGAGAGAAAAACCTATGAGGGCTTCACGGGTACGGCCTATGAGCTGATTTGTGAGGTTGATCTTTTGAGCGCCAAGGCGTTTGGTATTGAATTCCGCGCGAGTGCAACTGAGAGAACGGTGATTAAATATGATGCCGTCAGCCGTAAGCTAGTACTGGACCGTTCGCAATCGGGCGAGCCTGTGGCGGCTTCGTATGGCGAGGTACGGCAGTGTGCATGGAATGAAGACCATATCAAGCTACATTTGTTTGTAGATATGTCTTCGGTTGAGATTTTCGTCAATGATGGGGAAGAGGTGTTCACCAGTCGTATTTTTCCGCACCGAGAGAGTGACGAAATACACTTTTTTGCTGACAAGGGAGAGGCTCTCTTCCAAGCGGTAAAATGGGATTTTACGGAGTAGGCTAATTCACCAAGTGGATCGTTAATCATCAATAACATAACGGAATGAACGAGAGGATGGACATCATGGCAGAAAACCGGGAAATTGCCAAAGAAGTGATTGAAGCGATGGGTGGGAAGGAAAATATTGCATCCTTTGCCCACTGTGCGACACGTCTGCGGATTATGGTGCATAACAAGGAGAAGATTGATCAGAAAAAGGTTGAGGAGATCGACAAGGTCAAGGGAGCTTTCTTTAATTCGGGTCAATATCAGATTATTTTTGGTACAGGGACCGTAAATCGGATTTTTGAAGAGGTTGAAAAGCTGGGGATCACGGGTTCTTCTAAAGAAGACGTGAAAAATCAGGCGAAAAAAGAAGGAAACGTATTCCAGCGTTCCATACGCACCTTCGGTGACGTCTTTGTGCCGATCATTCCTGTGCTGGTCGCTACAGGGCTGTTCATGGGTCTGCGCGGCTTGCTCACACAGCCGCAAATTCTCGCTCTGTTTGGCATGACGGCAAAGGACATTTCACCTAATTTTCTATTGTTTACACAGGTGCTAACGGATACCGCTTTTGCTTTTCTGCCTGCGCTGGTCGCCTGGTCAGCCTTTAGAGTATTCGGCGGCAGCCCGGTATTGGGTATTGTGCTTGGTCTGATGCTGGTGAACCCGGCTCTGCCCAACGCTTATGGTGTGGCGGACGGCTCGGCCCACCCCTTGACGATGCTCGGATTCATTCCTGTCGTGGGTTATCAGGGCTCGGTATTGCCAGCCTTCTTCGTGGGCTTGATCGGAGCCAAGCTGGAGCGGGCGCTGCGCAAACGGGTTCCAGAAGCGCTGGATCTGATCCTTACACCGTTTTTGACACTGTTAATCATGATTACACTCGGGCTGTTTGCCATCGGTCCGGTTTTCCATTCCTTCGAAGAATGGGTGCTGCACGGAACGACATTTGTACTTGATCTGCCTTTTGGTATCGCAGGGATTATCATCGGTTTCTTGCATCAAATTATCGTCGTTACGGGTGTGCATCATATATTTAATTTTCTGGAAATTCAACTGCTTGAAAAGACTGGTGTGAACGCATTCAACGCGATCATTACCTGCGCCATGGCTGCTCAAGGTGCCGCTTGTCTGGCAGTTGGACTGAAAACGAAGAACGCCAAGCTGAAAGCGTTGGCACTTCCTTCCTCGCTGTCTGCTTTTCTCGGGATTACAGAGCCGGCTATTTTCGGTGTCAACCTGAGATATATGAAGCCTTTTGTTATGGGGCTGATCGGTGGGGCAGTTGGCGGCTTCATCGCCTCCATCTTCCATTTGGCGGCAACAGGTATGGCCATTACAGTCATTCCGGGCACGTTGCTCTACATGAACCATCAGCTTCCGCTTTACATTTTGGCGAACTTGGCTGCTATGGCTGTAGCGTTTGTCTTGACCTGGATGTTCGGCTATAACGATAAAATGCTGGAGGAAGTCAAAACAGCGGGTTCCTCCAATTAACACCGTCGTGGTGGTACGAATAAGCACACGTATATAAATGAACTGTAAACGGTCGTTCTGTCTTGGAGAGAAGGTATCCAAGCGGGGCGGCCGTTTTTCATAGACTTTATCATTTATGTATCCGGTTATAAGGGACTTCTTTCTTGTTTCCTTCTAAATCTTCCACCCAAGCTTTTGAAGGCCCCAGGCCCTCCCTTCATGCTCCTACGCAGATTCCTCTTCATCGGCTAAAGATTCTTCCCCACAGTCGCTATTCTCACCATATTCTTCAATTGTTAATTCGAATTCATTATTGAGCGGTTTGACGGCTGAAGAATATAATGAAGTTATCGAAAATGCGATACCGATAGAATCAATTGCTGTTGAAAAAGAAAAGACTCAAACCGATCAAAAAATCTCACCGATGGCATCATTGGCATCTTGGCAATTTAGTCACTTTTCTCGAAACGATGGGGGTATTTACTCTAATAAGTTTTCAGTTAATAACGCAGCTACCTTGAATTTCCATGTGGTACAATGGGTAGATGGTAGTTCTTGGTCTCGTCCTGAAGTAGGTTACCTTATTGTGAACAAAAATTATTTGGGAGAGGTTTTTGCCGTTTATGGAAGATATACAGATGAAAGTAGGGATTTTCAACTGAGAGCTCCAAGTGCTGGAGAATATCAGGTAATGGTACTTAACCTCAATGATTATACGATTTCAGGAAATGGATACGTCACGTTTTAATATTATTTTATTTAACGATTGTTAAGTTTTTTATGAACTTGTTATAATACTAATATTTTCAAAAATATGTAATACATCTTTGGGAAGGGAGATGTGTGTGTGAACAAGCGGCTAAGAACAATTGTTGTAGTTTTAGGTCTAACTGTTCTTGTCGGAGGAGTTATAACCGTCATTCAAAGTCAAACATTTGCCAATGAGACCATAACCGGCGTTAAGGTTACCGACAATTCTAACGTCAATGAAACCAAAGCCAGGGCTAAAGCAACCGACGATTCTAACTGGCTCTCACCAGAGAGAAAGAAAGAACTAAATCATCTAGCTCAATCTAAACAACCCCACATCCTGTTAACTGAGCACGGGGATTTTTATCCGGTTAAGGTTCCCAACAAGTACCCAAGTGATCAGGTTGCAAATTTGGACAATGATGGAGAAGAAATAACCGCTAAAACAAAGCAGGTCATTTTAAGAAATTTCACCTACGAAAAAAAGAGGAAGAAAATTGATTTTCCCAGGAACGAGGAACGCTCAAAAAAATGAGCGTTCTTTTTTCGTATCATCCATCTTCCCACAATCCTATTTCTATAATTTGAACACGCCCTAAACGATCGAAGAGCGCTCATCCAGAAATTCGGACGGGGAGCAGCCTGTTAACCGTTTGAAGATTCGATGAAAATAGGAGACATCACTATAGCCGACATACTCTGAAATTTCACGAATCGTCAGCCGGGACTCGGTCAGCATGTAGATGGCCGTTTTGATGCGCTGCGTATGTACATGCTCGCTGATGGTTTGGCGTGTTACCTCACGTAGCAGTGTGGCGGCGTAATTGGGTGTTTTGCGGATGACGTCGCCAAGCTCTTCCTTCGTCACTTTTTCCCGATAATGATTTTGGATATACTGTTTCATATACTCCACATGCCGTTCTTTTTCGCTGGAAATGACGCCTTTGTTCCATTCCTGATTGGTATAAATCATCGTCTCGGTCAGTAGACAGTCAGCCATCAGTTCATAGTAGCTTGGGCGCTCCGTCCATTGGTAATATACCGACTTGATCCGTTCATGCAGCATATCGTAGCATCCGAGCTTGATCGACAGCGGCTTGTCTATATTCAATATGGGAAGTACGTTATGCGTACATGTTTTGCGGCAATGTATCACATACTTGGTATGAAAAAGCGTAGGGATGCTCTTGCCATAGTAGGGTAGATGTCCAGGCAGAATCAGGACCTCTCCCTTGCCGAGAATGAACTTGCGATCGTTCACCCAATATACACATTTTCCAAAGGTGACCAAAACGAACATGAGGTTGTTGTTGTCGCTACCTGGACCAGCCTTTTCGTACCAGTCTACGCCATGGTCCTGTCGTATGTCCAAGATTGTAATCATGAAGCCACTCTCCATGTCTTAAAAATTCACTATACTGTACTATAATACAGTCATCATACTATAGTTCATAGTCTTGTCGCACCGGTATAGGTAAAATAAAGTCATAAAAAGTGTAAATAGATAGAACAGCAAGATGGAATAGAAACCATACTGGAATTACGACCAAATAGTAAAGACATTCAGGAGGATGACATTTCTATGCTTAAAACGAAAATTATTTGTACGATGGGACCTGCCTGTGACTCCGTTCATTTGTTAAAGGAAATGATTCAGGCCGGTATGACAGTAGCCCGCTTGAACATGGCTCACGGGGAACTGGAGGATCACGTTAAACGTATTGAAAATGTGAGACAGGCTGCGAAGGAACTGGGTACCTTTATTCCTGTCATGATGGATATCAAAGGACCTGAAATACGGATCGGCAAGCTGAGAGAAGCATCCTGTCTGCTGAAACCAGGCAGCCAGCTGATTCTGACAACAGAAGAGATTTTGGGGGACGAGCACCGTATTTCGGTGAATTACCCGGATATGCCAAAGGACATTAAACCAGGCGACCGCATTTTGATTGACGATGGTTTGGTTGATCTGACTGTAGCCTCTGTTGAGGGTACTGAAATGATTTGTAATATTGTAAGCGGCGGTGTTTTGAAGCCGAGAAAAGGTGTGAATCTGCCAGGGATTCATACGACTCTTCCAGGCGTGACGGAGCGCGACGTGAAGCACATCCAATTTGGGGTGGAGCAGCGTATCGAGCTTATTGCGGCTTCTTTTGTGCGTAAAGGCGACGATATCCGTGAAATCCGTGAGATTTTGAAAGGACATCAAGCCGAGCATGTACAAATTTATTCCAAGATTGAAAATGCCGAAGGCATGGAAAACCTGGATGATATTATCGAAGCTTCGGATGGTATCATGGTAGCCCGTGGTGACTTGGGCGTTGAGGTGCCGATTCAAGACGTGCCTGTGATGCAAAAAGAAATGATCGACAAGTGTAATCTGGTCGGCAAACCGGTAATCGTAGCTACACACATGCTGGAATCCATGCAGGTCAACCCGCGTCCGACGAGAGCTGAAGTAAGTGACGTATTTAATGCGGTTATGCAAGGAGCCGATGTAGTGATGCTGTCGGGCGAATCTGCCGCAGGTAAATACCCTGTCGAGTCCGTTCGCACGATGGCTGCGGTAGCTGCCAGAGCGGAATCACAGTTTGATTACCAGGAGCAGTTCGATAAGCGCAGAGCGCGCCAAAGCACGAACATTACCGAAGTGATCAGTCAGGGTGCGGTTAGCTCCTCTCTTGAGCTGGATGCCAAAGCGATTATTACCTCGACTGCCAGCGGATTCACGGCGCGGATGGTGTCCAAATATCGTCCGAAGGCTCCGATTATTGCGGTTACCCCGAACAATACGGTGTTCGCTAAAATTTGTCTGTTGTCCGGAGTATTCCCGGTCAAAGGGGATAAAGTAGCGACAACGGATGAAATGTTCGAATCCTCAATCCGCAATGCCCTGAATGCAGGGTATATCCAAAAAGGGGATACCATCGTGCTGTCAGCGGGCGTTCCTGTTGCAGAGGCCGGTGCGACGAATCTGATCAGAGTACATCAAGTATAGGCTAAATATAGATAACAAAAAGGCGCTGATTCCCCGTGGGACCAGCGCCTTTTTCGCGTCTCAAGTTTACAGCCCAAACACACTTTTAGCAACGACCTGTGTCAATTCTGCCTTATGAGCTTGATATTGCTCCAGCGTAATGCTCTTATTGGCCAGTCGTTGATCCAATTGCTCCGTTAACTGAGCTACCTGCAAGTCAACGACAGCCTGAGCGTCCCGTTTATGGGTTGAGGCAATATCCGCCAAGGTTTGACCGTTATATAGTGCATCATACAATTGTTCATCCGAGGATATGCCCAATGTATCCAGCAGCTTATCATCCTTGGATGCTTCATTATCCTGTACCTGCGGGGCTCTCTCCGGAGCCAGTGCAGCAGCATTAGCCCGACTTCCCCATGTAGAGGACTGCCCAATCGACAACGCCAGCAACAGTGTGCAGATGACCATTATTCGTTTTCGATTCATAAGTGTAAATCTCCTTTTGTTTCATTAAAATTGTGACAGGGTGCGAACGGTATATGGATATCCAACGGGAGTCATGTTTATGCCTTTAGTCCATCCGGCTTATGTAGTTACCAGATTGTAAATACATCATACACGCCCAATCTTAGCGCAAGCTTAAGACTCGTTTAAAATAAACTAAAAGAGGACGTTATAAACACCTTTTTTTCTTTGACCAAATTTTTCGTATCCCATGCAGACACAGGAGTAGTAGTGGTAAAATAAGGCCTATGGATAAGATATAAGGTGTCCATATTTTTGCATCCCAGGATTGCTGGTATGGGACATTTGGATATATGATCACTGACATGACGATCAGGATCATCCCGAGAGGGAAAATCAGTGGACGATAATCTTTCAAATTAAAGATTTGGGCAGTGGCTATCATAATAGAGTACATATACAGAGCCAGCCTGAAAAAGAGCGAGATAAACCACATGGCGGCCATAATCGCTTCAATACGCTGTAGAAAATTTCCAATATTAATTTTTTTGGCTAACGAATAGCTTGGATACATATTTTTTGCTGTTAATTCAGGTCCGAAAACCAGAATTGCCAATGTAATGAGCAGAATCAGGATCAATCCGCCAGCCAGGCTTCCTATTAGAAAGGCCTTACGTGCTTGATCGGGATGATCTACAAAAGGAAAAATCATTAACAAAACAATATGAGACAGAAATGCAATGCTTATAAAGGATAAGGCAGCAGGCCAGATGGGCCCCCATCCCCTCTCCAGTATGGGTTGAGCATTCTCCAGCTTAACATTAGATACTACCAAAACGACAAAAGCCGTATAAAGCAAGATGAATAAGGGAAACAACAGCTCGGCCGAACGGGCCAACGTTTCAATTCCAAGATGCACCCCCATCAATACAATGATCGCAAAAAGGATATTGACCGCCTGGATCGGAGTTTCCGGTATCATTTGAGTCGTCAAAAAACTCCCCAAATCATACAGTACCGCAGCAGGTCCACTCAAAAAAAATGTAATGATAAACAGAATAGAAAAAGACTTTCCCAGCCACTTGCCTAAAAGGGTCTCCATAATTTGAACCAAGGTCATCTGTGGATACATGATGGTGATCGTGTTGTACAGCCAGATGATAAGTAATCCGGCGACCACTCCGACGAGTGCCGCGATCCAAGCATCCTGTCTAGCCGTAGTAGCCATAACGGAAGGAACGACGAGGATTGCACTGCCGATTGTAAATAAAATCGTTAAGACCAACAATTGGCGTGGAGAAATTTTGACTGAATTGGGCATCATCTTCACCTATCTCACTTTTATTGATGTCGCTGATTTAAAAATTATGTACTCCCAAGCATGTACAGCATTTTCTATGCTCATCTATTCTGTTGCTGTCGGCTTCTTATCCTTCTTTGTCCACAACTTTTTTAGAGCATGTACCCCGAGCAGCAGCAATGGTAAAAATAATCCTATAGATAATGAAAAAGGAATCCACGTCTTTGTATCGTACGTTTGTTGGTAAGAAACATTGGGATATACGATGATAGACATCACGATCAAAATGATCCCGAGAGGAAGCAGCAACTGCTGACTGCTTTTTAATTGAAAGACTTGGGCTATGGCTGTCACAATGGTGTACATATATATTGTGAGTCTGAAAAAAAGCGAAATAAACCACATGGTAGCCATGATCGCTTCAATGCGCTGTAAAAAATGACCAATATTGATTTTTTTGGCTAATGCATAGCTTGGGTATATATTTCGTGCCGTTATGTCAGGACCTAGCACTAAAATAGCTAATGTCACGATGACGACCAATATTAATCCGCCAATCAAGCTTCCTAAGAAAAAAGCTTTGCGGGCTTGATCGGAACGATTTACAGAAGCCGGGAAAATCATTAGCAAAACGATGTGAGGGAGATATGCGGTACCCACAAAGGACAGCGCCGCAGGCCAGATAGGTCTGACTCCTGCCTCCAGCACAGGCTGTATATTTTCCAGCTTAATATTGGACACCACTAAACCTGCAAAAGAAACATAAAGAAATACAAATAACGGAAATATTATCTCGGCCGAACGGGCCAGCACTTCCAGCCCCAGACGAACAGCAAATAATACAATAACCGCAAAAATAATATTTACGGCTGTAATTGGAGTTTCCGGAATCATTTGGGTGGTCAAAAAATTCCCTAAATAAAATAAAACCGGAGCAGGAGCATTGATAAATAATAATGAAAAAAACAGGAGAGCAACGGCTTTGCCTAACCATTTTCCCAGCAGGGCTTCCATGATTTCAACCAGGGTCATTTGCGGATACAGATCTGTAATTTTGATGTACAAATACACAATAAGAAGCCCGCACCCAACTCCGACGAGCGAGGCAATCCACGCATCCTGTTTGGCTACAAGCGCCATGCCTGAAGGGATGATGAGGATTGTACTTCCTATCGTAAATAAAATGGTTAAGATCATAAGCTGACGTGCGGAAATTTTGACCTGTCCGGGCACCATTTTCACCTCGTTTTTTTTATTTGATTAATCCAATATGGATTAGGAAATTGCTAAATGGTCTATATATGGCTGTGATCCAGTCCAGAGGCGTGGGAATGGTCCATGTGAATGCCTTGGCGCAACTGATTCCGACTCCAAGTACAAGGAGAACGGAAAACAACCAAAGCTCTTTTTTCAATCCCTTTTTCCACATATAGGGAACCTCTAACAAGCAGATCACAACAGCAACCAGCAATATTCCCAACACGTTCACCATATGAGACAGCATCTTTCAGCACCTTCTTTTCCATGGTAATGGTCAATGCAGGGGTTATATCTCAACCAGGGCCGGGCACGGGAATTTACTCTTTAACATCATTCAAAAATGAACTACCAATTGTGCCCAAGCGCCGAAGCTTGAAGTTGACCTTGATATTTACGGGCAAGTCTGCAAAGTACTCACGGCCCCAATTATTTTTAAGTGTATTCCAGGCCTTCGGGTTAGCGCGGCGAATGGCTTCGCCGAATCCAAAGATGTCAGACTTGTACGATTTTTGAGCTTTTCTGACGGATGCTCTCATAATCTCTTCTAACTTTTCTTCCTCCCTCTTCTCAATGTCATAAATCGTGCTCACCTTGGTCAGATCCAGATCGGTACATTCGACTTCTCCCACGTTGGCCTCAACCTGCATTTTAATATTGATTCGGGGCTCCCCCCGATTGACCGCTCCTTTTATGGTAGTTTGAGTCCGAATGATCTCCGTTACGACTTTGCCGCCTCCGGGGCAGCCCACAAAGCCGACAGAGCTTTTCACTTTGCCGGTAATATAGTTGTAGCCCCTACTTTCATCCTCATTTAACCAGCCGATTAATTTGTCTTTTTTGAACACAGCCATTCCGGAATATTCTAGTTGGGTGGGAGGGGCGATCTTTTCAACATTGTCTTTGGTCTCTCCCGCTTCTTTATTGCCAACGATCTGAAGCCCTGTCAAGACAGGCTCTATTCCTTGATTGGTGAGAGCTGCAATCAATTCATCCAAGGTTACAGTCATACTAGGTGACCAGCTTTTTTCAGATATTTCCAAGGCGGAAAACAAGTCATTCGCCGGAATTGGGTCCAGAGGTGTTAAAATTTTCAGTACATCCTCTGCACTTGTGTCCTTTGACAATACCAAGTAGAAGTCGGTGCGGAAATGATGGTCTCTTGACATAAAATCAAGAGCTTTGGCCATGCCGTCCGTGGCCATCGTCTCACCAATCACACAGATGCGAAGATGGGAAAAATAGATTTTTCGGGGACTCGTTTTCGTCATTTTCCGGACGGCTTCAAAAATGGTCTCGGCTTTGGCTGTATATAACGTGGTAGGAGCCCGCCCAATCCCACCACCACTTTTAGCTGATACCTGACCCGGGTCTACGACTTGGACGGAAACCTGGAATTGATCGCCCAGCTTATCGATTCCCATACCGACAGCGATGGCTAGCTCATTTAATTCCGTGCGGTTCCAACAACCAGTGAGAAGCATGGTCATTGTAAGAATCAGGAGCAGACAGGCGGCCTTTCGTTTCACGATTTTCGACTCCTTTCCATTTGTGCTGATCCTCTCTATTTCATTCTCGTGATTTTCGGGGCGGGGTACTGTTTCGGCGATTCACGTTCTTCTGATTAATTAACCTGGGACGGGAAATCATCATCCAGTGAGGGAGCCGAAATAAGGTATCCTTGGTGTCTGACGGAACCAGAGGTGCCAAAGGAGTCATATATGGAACGCCAAATGAACGAAGGCTGCACATATGCAGGATGAGAGCAATGCCTCCGACAATAATTCCGAACAATCCGAATGAAGCGGCAAGCCCCATCAGAGGAAATCGCAGCATACGAAAAGCAATGGACATATTATAGGCAGGAAGAACGAAGCTGGAAATTGCCGTAATGGATACGACAATGACCATCGCCGCTGATATGATCCCGGCCTGGACAGCCGCTTGTCCGATGACAAGCGTGCCTACGATAGAGACGGCTGCTCCGATGTACTTGGGCATGCGAACCCCGGCTTCCCGCAATATTTCAAAAGTCAGCTCCATCATGAGCGCTTCAATAAAGGCGGGGAAGGGTACGGCTTCCCGCTGTGCGGCCAAACCGATCAATAATGAAGTTGGCAGCATTTCCTGATGAAACGTAGTGATAGCTACATATAAGGACGGTCCAAGCAGGGAAATAAAGACCCCGATGTAACGAAGAAGCCTTATGAAGCTGCTGATGTCCGCACGCTGATAATAGTCCTCAGCTGCATGCAGGAAGGAAACAAACAATGCGGGTACGATTAGCACATAGGGGGTCCCATCCACTAATATGGCAATTTTCCCTTCCAGGAGCTCGGCAGCGATGACGTCCGGGCGTTCGGAATTGTACACGGTTGGAAAAGGGGTAAAGGTTTCATCCTGGATTAACTCCTCGATATACCCGCTTTCGAGAATGCCGTCTACATCAATACGATTCAGCCGTTCATGTACCTCTGCGACCAACTTATCATTCGCGATCCCCTTGATGTACATGACGGCCACATCGGTCTTGGTTACACGGCCGATTTGTTTGGTTTCCAGCCACAGATTTGGATCTTTAATTTTGCGCCGGATCAAGGCCGTATTCGTGCGCAGTGTTTCCGAAAATCCTTCCCGCGGCCCGCGAACGACATTTTCTGAGGCAGGCTCGCTAACCCCTCGATCCTTCCATCCCCGTGCGCTAGCTACGATTCCCTCAGTCTGACCGTCAATTAAAATGACTGCATCTCCCGACAATAGCGCGTTATATAGGTCTTTAAAGTCGGTGATATCATGGATGCCACCGATGGTCAGGGCGTAATCTTTTAAAATTTGCATGACATTAGAAGAGGTTTGGATCCTGCTTTCTACGTCCCCGGACAGGCTATTATCCAACATCATTGACTCCATGATGAAGTCGGAGATTATATTTTTATCCGCTAAACCGTCGGTATAGAGAATCGCGATGATTTGGTCACCGTCCTTGCCAATGCGAACTTCTCTGATGATGATGTCCGTACTGTTACCCACGGTTTGTCTGATCCGCTGAAGGTTTTGTCCAAGACTTGCACTGAACGGTTCCCCTGAATATGTAGGCTGTTTCTCAATATTCTGGACAGGCAATTTATTAAACTTTCTAGGGGTGCTTCTTTTCCGAAAACGCATGAACGTTCTCCCTCTCCTTGAGGATGCTTTTTAATCCAGTATGGACGCAGGGGTCTCCTGATAAACTTATTGATGGAATTTTGGTAGGGAAGGGAAGAAGGGATATGTAATCTGTTGGCGATACCAAGTTTTCGCGTTAAACTGATTGTAATTGAACTGCTGGGAGGAGACCGACTGATGTCCAAAGCAGACCATATGTTATCCATTCTCTGGATGTTAAAGCAGCGTAGACGAACCGCGGGCGAATTAGCGGAAGCGCTGGAAATCAGCGTTCGTTCGGTATACCGTTATATAGATGCGCTGTGTGTCAGTGGGGTTCCGGTTATTGCCGATGCCGGGCCTGGTGGTGGCTACTGTCTGCCTGATAACTTCGTCGAAGCACCGCTGTTCTTCGATGCCGAAGAGCAGAAGGCGCTTGTTCAGGCAGCCGCTTTCGTCCGTGGGACGGGATATCCGTATGTCCAAGCACTTGACCGGGCGCTGGATAAACTGAAGCGTTACAGCAACGTCCAACAAATCGAACGGATGGAGAGCCATGAGCGCGGGATTGAAACGCTTTATACCTCTAATGCGGCAATGGCGGAAATTTTGCAAGAGCTTGAATCAGGCATAGCGAACGGAGATACTCTGGAAATGGAATACCGCAAGGGAAATGAAGAAACAGTCTCCTTACGTTCCATTGATCCTTATGGGCTTGTACTTTGGAAGGGGCAGTGGTACATCGTTGCTTATTGCCACCACCGACAGGAGATCCGTAGCTTCCGTGTCGACAGAATTACCGGACTCCGGTGTAGCGGCACAAGCTTCATACGTCCTGTCGATTTCTCTGCGCGTGATTATCTTCTGCAGAGCTTGCTTCCCGCCCGGGAAAAAGGGGACAAGTTGGTTGCTGTGGTAATTGAGTCATCTGAAGTGGTATTAAATGATCTTTGCAGTCACTGGCTATTCGGGCATACTTTGGAGCAGCGGCAGGAGGGATGGGCCCGGTTTCTACTGGACGAAAGCTCGTTATTCACCTATGCCCCATATTTTCTGTTGCCTTATGGAAAAACGCTGCATATTCGGGAGCCAGCGGCGTTGAAGCAGCGGTTGGTGGTAGTCGCCACGGAAATGGCTCGCCATTACGAAAATTAATTTTATCTCCTTGGGAACACTGACCGTAGCTGTCAGTGTCCTTTTTGTATAGTGTAAGCGTGTCTTAAGCATGCATGAAAGTACAAGCACATATGATTAAGGAGGAATGAAGCATGAAAGAACTGAAATATGAGTTCTATATTGGGGGAACGCCGGAACAAGTATGGGCCAGCCTGGTTTCCCCGGAGTACGTGCAGCAAATCTATTACGGAAGCATAATCCGTTCCAGCTTCAAGGAGGGGGAATTGCTGGAGTATATCGGGCCGGGCGCTGAAGGTAAGGAAACCGTTCACGTGTACGGGACGCTGCTGGAGTACGCTCCCTTGAAAGCCCTGCGTTTTACGCATAAGGTAGGCCCCTCTTACCTGAAAGGGCAAGAGAACTATGAATCCCGTATTTCCTGGCTGCTAGAGCCAGTGGGTGGATGCACGAAGCTGTCTCTTATCCATGATGAGTGGCATCCTGACGATCCTTCCTATGAACCTAGCGACAGTGCATGGTGGCATATTCTAAGTAATATAAAAACGTTAATAGAGACTGGCCATACGCTTGATTTCGGAAGCAACAAATAACAAAGACTGTACGGTAAACGGAAATAGAAGCAGTCGGTACCATTAGAAGTTTGGCTGGAATAACAGCGTATTGGTTTCAATTGGAAGGCACAATAGATTTATATAAATATTAAAGCCAGGACGCATCTTTAGCGCATCCTGGCTTTAATGCTTTAACAGGTAGTTGAAGTTAACTTATGCGGAACCATTAAATCTGCAGTGTTAGAAAGGGGAAAAGAGGCTTCGCAAAGCTAAATTAGTATAATTAATGATTTTATTAAAAAGTTCATGAAAATATAAAACTACATATTGAATTTCCCATTTCTTTTGCATAATATAAAGGTACGGTTTAAATGAAAGCGTTTTAATTTTATTGGGGGTGATGCTCTTTACTTATTTTATAGGTGATGATCAACGGATAGGAATAAATTAAACGCCTAATTTATCAGGTATTCAAAAACGAGAGGAGATAGTTTATGAAGCCATTATTTTTCCGCAAGGTAACGGCCGCTTCTCTGGCGGGTGCGCTGCTGTTGCCTGCCTCTTTTGCAGGTGCCGAACAAACGCTCAATCCGAATACAGAGGGGATTCAAGCTGCGGGGCAGATTGCCCTCCAAGATCTAAGCCAAGAGAACATTTCAATTCAAAGCAAAAAGACTGTTTCTTTTAAGGAAACTTCCGTACATGATCCATCCATTCTGAAAGTGAAAGATACATTTTACATTTTTGGTTCCCATCTTGCGGCTGCCAAGTCCAAGGACCTGATGAATTGGGATACGATTGCCGCAGGAGTAGCAAATGGCAATGCACTGATTCCTAACGTCAAAGAGGAATTAAAAGAAGCGCTGGATTGGGCGCAGACAGACACGCTGTGGGCAGCGGATGTTATTCAACTGGCCGATGGCAAGTTTTACATGTACTATAACGCCTGCAAGGGCGACTCCCCGCGTTCAGCAATGGGTGTAGCGGTTGCCGATAAAATTGAAGGGCCTTATAAAAATAAAGGTATCTTCCTGAAATCCGGCATGTGGGGCCAACCGGGTGAGGATGGGACAATCTATGACGCGACCAAGCATCCGAATGTCGTGGACCCGGACACTTTTTATGATAAGAACGGCAAGCTGTGGATGGTGTATGGCTCCTACTCAGGAGGTATTTTCATTCTGAAGATGGATGAAAAAACAGGAAAACCGCTGCCTGGACAAGGATATGGGAAAAAGCTGACAGGCGGTAACCATGCCCGTATGGAAGGGCCGTACATACAGTATAGTCCGCAAACGGACTATTACTACTTGTTCCTGTCTTATGGCGGCTTATCGGCAGATGGCGGATACAACCTTCGTGTGGCTCGCTCCAAAACACCGGATGGTCCTTACTATGACGCCGAGGGGAACGACATGATCAAGGTCAAGGCGAATCCTGACAAACCTCTTTTTGATGACGCTTCCATTGAGCCGTACGGTGTCAAGCTGATAGGCAATTACCTGATTCCAAGGGAAATTGGCGATCCGGGTACAGGACTGGGTACTGGCTATGTTTCGCCTGGACATAACTCGGCTTATTATGATCCCAAGACGAAAAAGCATTTTCTGATTTTCCACTCCCGTTTTCCGGGCAGAGGCGAGCAGTATGAGGTACGGGTGCATGAGATGTTCATGAACACTGACGGTTGGCCTGTAGTAGCTCCTTATCGTTATTCGGGTGATGAGGACTCACTGAAGAAGTTGTCGGAAAAGGATGTTATCGGTCAATACTCGTATGTCAATCACGGGAAAGAAATCTCGGCCAATATTAAGCAAGCTGTGACCGTTAGCTTGGATAGCGGCGGGAGGCTGTCTGGAGGAGCGAATGGTACATGGAAGCTTGGCACAGGCAACCAGTTGGAGATTACAGCGGATGGTACGAAATATAAAGGTGTATTCCTGCGACATGTCGATCCAGACACGGGCAAAAAGACGCTTGCTTTCACTGCCCTGTCCTCCAGGGGTGTTGCGGTCTGGGGAACGTTAAAGCAGGAACTAAAGGCCAGCAAGATCGTGGCTGCTGTGCAGAAGGATCTGAGTCTGGGCGATTTGAGCAATGTTTTATATGATTTGACGCTGCCTACTCAGGCTGCACAGGATACCACTATTTCGTGGGAGTCCTCACGCCCTGAGAACATTTCCGTGACAGGTGAAGTGTACCGTCCCGAAGCGGGTTCTCCGCCTGTGGCAGTCACATTGACGGCGACCATTAAGAAGGACAAGGCAACAGCGAAGAAAAGCTTTACAGCCATGGTTCCCGCACAGGCTCAAGGTCCACAGCTCGCGAACTATTCCTGGAATGAAGATCAAGGAACACATGTCGTGGACAGCACATATAACCATTTCGACGGCAACACCTATGGTGGTGCAGCATGGGACAAGGATGGAAAGCTTGGCGGCGCACTTGTGCTGAACGGCAAAGATGGCTACGTGCAGCTACCGGCGACGGTCACAGATGCAGACGATTTTACCTTTTCCGCCTGGGTGAATTGGAAGGGCGGTGGAGCGTGGCAACGGATTTTTGACTTTGGAAATGCTCAGGCCCGCCATATGTTTCTGACTCCTTCCCAAGGAAGCGGCGTGCTCCAGTTTACGATTCATGAGGGTACGGATCAAAGCTTGCTTGCCAAATCAGCCTTACCTTTAAACCAGTGGACGCATGTAGCAGTTACACTAGAGGGGAATACCGGGAAGCTGTATGTAAACGGTGAGGAAGTGGCTGTTAATGACAGTATGACCTTTAATCCAAAAGAGCTGCTGACAAGCGAGGCTTATCTCGGCAAAAGCCGCTTTGCCGCCGATGCTTATTTTAACGGCAGTCTCGATGAGGTCCAAATATATAACAAAGCGCTGACAGCAGAGGAAATTAAAGAATTGTCGGAGCTGTGATTCCGATGAAGTAATATGAGCAGAACAAACGCAGGAGACGGGCATATTTTTAAAAGTTCGTCTCCTGCGAAATGTTTTGTATATTTATTTTTTGTTCACTGGTATAATTAAAGAAAAGTGTGGATATAATGTTTTAGGTAGACGTTGATGACTGGCTTTCGTTCTACTGAAAATATGGCTTAAAATCAATAAAGAAACAAGAGCACTCTGCATAATTTAATTTCACCAGTGCTTGCGTTTTCAATACACTTATGGTAATATGAGTATATTGAAATTGTGACCTGAGATTCACGTATTGTAGAGGGTTATTGTTTTAGGTTGAAATAACCTTGTACAATATGTGAATTTTTATTTGTAAAAAATAAAGGTCATATAAATATATTTTGGAGGTAATTCCATGCAAACAGGTACAGTTAAATGGTTTAACGCAGAAAAAGGTTTCGGTTTCATCGAAGTTGAAGGTGGAAGCGATGTATTCGTACACTTCTCCGCAATCCAAGGCGAAGGTTTCAAATCTTTGGACGAAGGCCAACGCGTAGAATTCAACGTTGTTGAAGGAAACCGTGGACCACAAGCTGAGAACGTTGTAAAACTGTAATTTAAAATTACAGCCTACTTCAGATGCCCCGAACATAGCGTTTGGGGCATTTGTTTTTATCTGTTCACAAGACCGTTTTTGAACTGATTACATCTTATCGCTTTATAAATCATGAAGAAAGAGGGATGTTTATGTACAATTCACGGAAAAAGCCAATGGATGAGATTCCTGAGGAAATTACAGCTGTCTGGAATTGCGCTAGCGATACGTGCAACGGATGGATGCGGGATAACTTCGCTTTTTCTGTCGAGCCGACATGCCCCATTTGCGGTTCTGCCATGGTAAAGGGCGAGAAAAAGCTGGCCGTATTAAATAATACGAGCTTTAATCATACAAAACAATCCTAAGCGGATGCATGTTTGTAGTAAAAGATGCCCCATAGCCACTAACGGCGCTGAGGCGTCTTTTTTGCTTTATGGAGATATAAGCCTGTCCCTTGCTGCTGTATGGCAGCAGAGGACAGGCTTACGTTTTTTCCGATCCGTACAGGGAAGCCGGATGGAATTTTATTTACATGGAGTGACTACGTCGACAGGAGCTTTGACTATTTCTTCTTGACGGAGGTTTTAGCCGCATCTGTTTTAGCAGGAGCTTTGGCTGCATCTCCTTTAGCAGGAGCCTTGCCAGGATCGGCTTTATCTCCATCTACTGGTGGCTTGGACGGTTTAACGCCGTTCACCATATCTGTAATCATTTGCTTTAGATTCGAGACACGCTGATTATATTCGCTGTCTGTAATTTTGCCGTTTTGTTTTTCCGTAGACAGCTTTGCCTTCATGTCAGAAACCAGCACATCAACAACGGAATTCACGCTCACGCCTTGTGCTTTGGCGATTGTGGCAAGGGATTTACCTGCCTTCAACTGTGCTTCCAATTGGCTGGAGGACAATTTCAATAATTTCAGGAGAGCTTTGTTTTCGGCAAAGTTCCCTCCTGCCATTTTAGGGCCGTTAGCATCGCCGGGGTTCCCCTTAGGAGCTTGTGTTTTGTCTGCAATGGGAGCCTTCTCAGGTGTAGTTGAAGCAGCATGGGCTGCGCCTGTGGAATACAGTGCACCGCCTCCTAAAAATGCCAATGCCATCGTTCCAGCCAAAATTGCTTTCTTGCTGATCTTCATCTTCATTTTCCACCTTTCGGTTATGGTTTGTTTGGTACGTGATACATCATAAGATATCAACTTGAATGCTATCTGAGCGCAAGCTGAGCATTTACTGAATGAAAATTAGGTGGCATGACTAAAATTTCAGTTAAAATAAACTTGTATTACGTGTATTAAGTGATATAATACACTACAGGCACGATAGATGCAGCCGATTAGGGGGAAATACCCATGGAAGAGCAACGGGTTGGCTCGTTCCGGTTTTTAATTGACTTTAGCCAACCATTATATGAACAAGTATTGAATCAGGTACGAAGCTCCATCGCCAAAGGGGAGATTGAAATGGGAAGTAAAATGCCGTCCGTTCGTGATCTGGCTCAGGAATTGCGCATGAATCCGAATACGGTGATGCGGGCATATCAGGAGCTGGAGCGGGACGGGCTGACAGAGAAGCGACGTGGACTAGGCACCTATGTCACGTCGTCCGGTGAGCGGATTAACAGCTTCCGGGAGCAGCTGGCCAGGACATATATCGATCAGTTTCTCGGACAAATGAGCAGTCTGGGACTGTCCTGGGAGGATGTACAGCAGTATATAAGCAGCAAGCAGAGCGGGGATGATAGGAAAGGAGGCGAAAGGGCATGACGGAATCTATTGTGGTTGCGAGTCATTTGACAAAGCGATATGACAGTAAAAAAGCGCTGGACCACTTGGATGTCGTCATTCCGGCGGGACGCATCGTAGGGGTGCTTGGACCCAATGGCTGCGGGAAGTCAAGCTTGTTTCGGGCGATCACCGGATTGATTCGGCCCGACGAGGGCGAGCTTCACGTGCTGGGGCAAAAGCCCGGCTGGGAAACCAACCGCCGCATATCCTATCTTCCTGACCGGGCCCGTTGGTATCCCAATCATACGGTTCAACAGACGTTGGAGTGGGGGCAGTCCTTTTTGCCTGGCTTCAATATGAAGGATGCGCATAAGCTTGCTGATCATATGGACGTGGAGCTGGAGCTAAAAATGACCGGGCTGAGTCGCGGGCAGGAGGCACGTGTGCTGCTGATCTTGTGTTTGGCGCGTGAGGTTCCGCTCATGATCCTCGATGAACCGTTTGCGGGCATTGATATCCTCTCCAGAGAGGCGATTGTAGCCGGGATTATTGATTATTTGCAGGATCGGCAGCAGTCTATACTCATTAGCACGCATGACATTCAGGAAGTGGAAGGCTTGTTTGATTACACGGTCATGATGGACCGCGGACGGGTCATATGGTCTGGTGATTCGGATGATCTGCGTGCAGAGCACGGATCGCTGAATCAGGTGTTCCGCAATTTGTACAAAAAGGAGTGGAAGGCGTGAATTCATCAGGGCTGTTCAAAGATTTGATACGCCATGAATTTCGGAATAAAGGAAGCTGGAGAAAGCAGAGCCGCAATCGACTGCCCAGATCGTGGAGACTTGTGTATTTCTCACTATTTCTAATTGCGGCGTTCGTTATTTCCTTGTATTTCGCGCTTCACAACCAACTCGAATTGACAAGGCTGTGGTATGTGACCCTGGGCTTGCCATATGTGATCATTTTCATGGGTGTGGGAAGTCTGAGACGAGAATGGGAAAATGACACCTACGGATGGTGGCTGACCCTTCCCTATCCGCGCATGTGGCTGATCAGCGCCAAATGGATTGCTGCCATTTTACAAACCATTGTCGTGATATTGTTCCTGTTTGTGGCAGGTTCTTTGTTCGCGCTGTTCATCTCATCAACCATAGAGCCTTATACGTTTGCGGATGCAGCGTCCTTTATCATAGCCGGATTGGACTGGTTTGTGATGATTATCGCTTTCACACCGTTTGTTGTTGCGTTGGGTCTGCTGACGGCCAGTACCCGATACAGTACCTTGCGTCCGATTAGTCCGATGCTGTGGGTCCTTTTGATGGGTGGCGGGAGTGTCTTTTATTGGTCAGGCGATCAGCGGATTTATGAGCAATTTGGCCATGTTCAGGCAGGACAATGGTTTCCTTTTACCTGGCACTTCCTGGTTGCAGTGTTGATCAGTTGGGTTGCTGCCTATGTATTAATCCGCTTGAACGCTTATTTGCTGGAGAAAAAACTGTCGATTTAGCATCGAGCCAATGACTATTTATACTAGAGAGGATTTTCACCATGACGACGATATTCATATATGCCTTGATGGCGGTTCTGGTGGGGCTGATGATCTGGCTCAGAACCAAAAGAAGAAGGGGACCGGTAAAAGGAAACGGAATCCGGATTCTGCTTCCCTTGTTTATCGCATTCCCGGTTATGATGATATCTGTATATCAATTGCTGCATATTCCCGGTCAGACGCATGTGCTTCCCGCCTTTTGGGAGCTGCTGGTCGCCGGGCTGCTAGGGGTTGCTTTTGGCTATGTCATTTTGCTGCATACGGCGTATGAAAGACGAGAGGACGGTCTCATTTATCCCAAGCCGAACCAATATTTTAAATACATTATTATCGCCATTATCTTGATTCGCGTCGTTTTGACCCAGTACCTCAGCAGCTTGGGTACAAGCGAGATTAGCATGTTGGCGATTACGATGGCGCTCGTATATATCTCAATCTGGCGGATTGGGAGCTTCATCAAGTTTCGGAGAACGTTATCGGTATAACGATATAACTCAATCATGATATAACGATGTAAAGAAGCGGGTTTCCTGTTCACAAGCGTACATTGCTTGGCGATAGGACCCGCTTTTGTGCGTTAATTTCTTGGGTGCATTTTATTTATAATAAAATTTTTAAAGTTTATGGCTGCAGGTGGCAAGTATCTTTCATTCATCCATGCCAAGCCGATGGTTCGATGACTTTCAGGTGCTTTTAAACGGATTTGGGCAACCTTATTGGTGTCTAATCCTTGTAGGTCAGGTAGTAACGACACGCCCAATCCCGAACCAACAAGTCCTGCTACAGTGGCAACTTCTTCACCTTCAAATGTAATGTTGGGGTCAATGCCGTGCTCCTGAAACATGAGATCGGTGGTTTGACGCAAGGCATACCCTTTTTTTAACAAAATAAAAGATTCATTAGCCAGTTCATCCAATTTTATGGATGCAGCTTTAGCAAGTCGGTGAAAAGAAGGTACAACGGCGAGAATTTCTTCTTTCCATAAGGGGGTCCACTCAATGGAGGGCTCCGGATCTCTGGGTTCAGCCAACAAGCACATATGCAATTCCCCGTTCATTAATTGATTTAATAAAGAATAACTATGATTCTGTACGAGTTGAAATTGAATATGTGGAAAGCCAATACGGAATTCCCCAATTAAATCAGGAATGTGGTTCGTTCCTAAAGTGTGTATAAACCCAAGAGCAACCTCGCCGCGTTCGGGGTGCGTAACTTCAAATAGTTCCTGCTTACCCTCTGACAGCTCTTTCATTACACGTTCCACACGTACCAAGAACATTTGACCATATCGGTTTAATTTGATGGAACGGTTATAACGTTCAAATAAGGGAACTCCCAGTTCTTCTTCCAGTTTGGCGATGGATCTGCTTAATGCGGGTTGAGAGAGGCTCAGCATCTCCGCAGCCCGAGTTACATGCTGGCATGCCGCCAAAACCTGAAAATATTTCAATTGCTGAATATCCACACATATAACCCCCTCAGTTCACTCAAGAATATCATTACTAAAATGCATTAAAAACATAAATACAATAAATTATACTTTGGTCTTTGTTGATGATACCATAATAACAGGTTGAATTGAGAACACGATGGGGGCTTATACATGAGTTATCTTGAACAAGGCACTTCTGCTTTTAGAAAAGCAAATGTGGCCTTTTTTGCTGCGGGTTTTAACACGTTTGCCATCCTGTACTGTACACAGCCTTTACTTGCTGAATTCACCAAAGAATTCAATATTTCACCGACTACTGCAAGCCTCGCACTTTCAGGCACCACCATGTCTCTTGCCGTAAGTATGTTGTTCTTTAGCTCTTTATCCGAGAAATGGGGAAGGAAGAACGTCATGTTTATTTCCATGCTAACAGCGTCCCTGCTCTCCATTCTAACGGTGTTTAGTTCGAGCTTTGGATCACTCTTGGTGTTAAGAATTATACAGGGTGTAGCGTTGGGGGGGCTTCCTTCCATTGCAATGGCTTATCTGGGGGAAGAAGTTGCGCCGCAAAGTTTAGGGGTGGCCATGGGGTTGTATATTAGTGGAAATTCACTCGGAGCTGTTGCCAGAAGGGTGATTACGGCTGTTAGTAGTGACTTGTTTAACTGGCATGTTGGTTTGGGTATCATCAGTATAATCAGTTTATGCGGAAGTATTATTTTTGGGATAACCTTACCCAGGTCACAGCACTTTCAGTCAAGTACACTGAATAGCAATAAACTTGCGGCTGTTTTTATGTCTCATCTTAAAGATCCCGCACTATTATGCTTATTCGGTATCGGCTTTCTGATCCTGGCAAGCAACATTGCTATGTACAACTATGTTGGCTATGTATTAAGCGGTCCTCCGTATCATGTTCCACAAGCACTACTGGCGTGGATTTATCTGTTCTTTCTGGTGGGTACGGTCAGCTCAATCTGGATGGCGAAGCTGGCACAAAAATTCGGAAGATCAAAGGCGCTGGTGATTTCCCTGATTATCACCATGGCCGGCGCCTGTCTGACTCTGGAGCCTTATCTGTGGTTTAAAATTGCGGGATTGCCTATATTGACTTTCGGCTTTTTTGGAAGTCATTCGATTGCAAGCGGATGGGTTAGTCAAAGAGCCGTAAGCAACAAGGCTCAAGCTTCGGGACTTTATTTGTTTTTTTACTATATGGGCTCCAGTTTTGGAGGAACATCCGTTGGAGAAGTTTGGCTATGGTTCGGATGGGGAGGCGTAGTATCCGCCATTATGGTCTTCTTGCTGTTGGCTTTATTATGTACTACTTTGCTCATGAAACGAGTTAAAACTACAACGGTGCATTCCCGTTGATAGTCAATGCTTTGGGAGTAAATGAGTAAGGGTTATGGAGGTTTCAAAAGATTTAAATCAGGTTTAAAGTTAGGTAGGCGGGGAAGAGTTGCTTTTTGCGACTAGATGTAACTATAATAGTTACATAAAAGGAAGTGTTTATTCTATACTTTATTTTACAAAATGAGAGGGGCTTACATTCATGAAAAAACATACGGTTACTGCTGCACTTGCTGGCTTGCTCGTGCTATCTTCTGCTGTGCCTGCCTTGGCAGCCGAGATAAAACCCGCTACAGGTATCCAGGTTTGGGTAGATGGCAAGAAAGAGGCTTACAAGATTGCTCCTATCGTGCAAAATAAGCAGGTTTTGATTCCTTTGAGACAATTGGCTTCCAGTTTGGGGATTCCACTGGATTCCAAGCATATTACGTTCAATACGGCGCGTCAAAGCACGACCATTCGTTATGATCAGGCGACGGTTGTATTGGTGTCAGGCAATCCGGAAGCGCAAATCAACGGGATTAAGGTACCACTGTCCACCTCGCCCATCCTGACTAAACAAGGGATAACCTATGTTCCAGTTGATGTTATCAAAGAAGCGTGGGGCAAGCAAGTGACCTGGGACCCAGCCAGCCAAACGGTGCAAATCGGGGTGAGCAATAAGGATAAGGTCGTTGAAATCCTGAAAAGCTTTGAAACCGGAGATACCAAAGCGGCCGAGACCTGGATCAGCAAAGATCAGTACATTCAGCACAATCTGGGCTTCGCCAGCGGAAGAGACGCCTTGCTGCAAGGAATCAGCCAATTGAAGGGAGCCAATGTACAGGTTGAAATACACCGGGTCATTCAGGATGGAGATTATGTAGCCGTTCATTACAAGGAGACGGATGCAGGGAAACCAAGCGTGTTGTTTGATATTTTCCGGTTCGACAAGAACGGGAAAATTGTAGAGCACTGGGACAACAGCCAAGCGCTGGCTCCAGCTAATCCAAGCGGACGTACAATGATTGACGGAACAACACAAATCACAGATCGCAACCAAACCGAGAAGAACAAAACGTTGATCCGCAAGTTTGTGGATGATATCCTGGTTGGCAAGAACCGCGCCGCACTGGAAAGCTACTATAACGGTGATCATTACATCCAGCATAATCCTCTTTTTGGTGACGGTGTATCCGGTCTGAAACAAGCGTTTTCCGCAGCGGGAGGTCAGGGGGCTTCCTTTGGATATGATCAGGTACATATGGTCATTGGAGAAGGAAACTTCGTGCTGGTTGTGAGTGAAATCAAATCACCACAGGGAACCTCAACGGCTGTCTATGATATGTGGCGTGTGGAGAACGGAAAAGTAGCAGAGCATTGGGATGTAGTTCAGGACGTTCCGCCTAAAGCGGAGTGGAAAAATACGAACGGAAAGTTTTAAAAATACGCTTGTAGTAGAGCGAGCAAGAGCATAACCCAAAGAACTTCCCACCCGTACTCCGGGGCTGTGGAAGTTCTTTTCATTACATATTCTGTTTATTTTGCGGAATGCATACTGCACCTGCGGATTCTCTTTGGACAAGCGTAACGTACAATCGTTCATGATCCACGTCTTCCCCTGCAATGATTTTGAGAACCTGTTCGGCGGCTACAGCGCCCCATTTGCGCTTGGAATAGTCAATGGTGGTCAGGCGGGGCTGAATATATTGTGCCAGCTCAATATTATCGAAGCCGACGATATGAATATCCTTGCCGAGCGTTAGCTCAGACTGAGTCATTCGATTATAAAAGCCTACGGCCATTTCATCATTGAGGCAAAAGACGGCTACAGGTTCCGAATCCGGGCTGACATGCTGCTGCAAAATGATCTCGGCCGCCTGCTCGCCACCCGATTTTTCAAAATCGCCACGAATCTCGATCATTTCGGCAATGCCACTCCGTTCAACGGTCTGTTTGACCGCCTGCATCCGTTGCCATGAATCGTAAGAACCGTCTGGTCCGGTGACAACATACAGCTTGCGGTGTCCCAATTCCAATAGATGCTCTATCGCAAGCGCAGCACCCGCTTTGTTGTCCAGCAGCACCTGATTAATGTTAGGGTGATTCAGTTCACGGTCCAGCACGACAATTTTATGTCCCCGCTCGGCGTAGCTTAGCAGCTCCTGACTATCAAACGTCTGATCCAGCACGATGGCTCCGTCGATCATGCGCTCCGGCAGCATTCGATGAGACTGCTTGCCGCTGCATACGATGAGGTCATATTCTTTGCGGTTCAAAATTTCCTTGATGCCATACAATAAATCTCCATACACGTCTCCGCGAAAATCAGTCAGGAAAACGCCAATAATTTTGGTTTGCCTTTTCTTGAGATTACGTGCGGCGGCATTTGGCACATAGTTAAGTTCTTTGGCAATCGCCAAAATACGTGCGCAAGTCTCTTCTGTTACCTTATCGCTGCCGTTCAAAGCATATGATACGGTGGATATGGAAACGCCCGCCTGTTTGGCGATGTCTTTAATGCTGACCACATCGCCACCTCCTTTTCGTCCGTTTCTGTTTATTTATTATTAACCACAAATTAATTTCAAATATCGTAGCCTCGCAGGCAAGCAGCAAAGGGCGATCCTGCAAGATCGCCATCGCTTTGTTGCCTATACCTGGTTTAGCATTTTGCATAATTCGAATCCCAACTCTTTATAAAATAATCTCCAGACGATGTACACCATCATAGTCTGCCAGCGCCTGCTCGAAAGTGTCGCGCTTGATGCGCATGGCGCCGGAGCGGTAGCGATTATCATTGGCTGGCTTACTTTCCAGCAGCATTCCGTTCAATACTGCACGGCCTTGCTCACCGTTATGATGCTCCTGCAGCATACGGTAAACAAAGGTGATCGGTTTCCCGGCAAAGGAAAACTCAAATTCCAATCCGTCGAGATCGTCCGGCAGCACAGGGTCCAAAATCAGGTCTTCGCCCGACTGACGAATACCCAGAACGTTCGAAATAAGCTGGTTCATGTAGATCCCCGGACCGCTGGAGTAGATTCTCCAGCCGCCTTTGACCGGTACGGTTCCTTCACGCAGTTCACCAAACCGTTCCTGTGCCTCATAGCGGGTATTGAATTTGCCGTCCGAGCTGCTGAAATAGGCGTTGCTCTGACGCCATTCGGCGTTCGGGACGGACGTGCGGATGCCAACCGGATTGATGAGCTTCAGGCTGTGCCAGGCGTCATCCTTGCGCCCCAGCTTGGCCATCGCCTCCACGAAGCGGATATGGGCATGCACATATTGCAGCCCGACCTCACGTCCGAAGTTGGCCGCTTGCTCTGCGCGCTTGAAGTGCGAGCTGACACCGCCATCGTATTGCGCAGGGCGGTTCATCAGACGCACCCCATCCGGGCAGAGGAACTGCTCGCGGATGAGCTGCTCATGAGCCAAAGCTTGCTCAGGTGTGAGCAGCTGGCTGATCATGCTGCGTGTCATCGGCAGCAAGCGGTAGTGAATACCCGTCTCGGGATCGGACGGGTGAAGCATCAGCTTGGGCTGGCCAGGCTCCTCCATATACACGAAGCCTGGGATGGTACCGCTTTCCAGCATGTAGCGGTTGAAATCCTTGCGAATACCCTCGGCCATCTGGTGCAGTTCCTGGGCAATCTTGTCTGCTTCGTCGACGACGCCCGCCGGGGCCTCTTCCAAAGCAGCAGCAAAGCTGCTAATCACCTGATAGGTGAGTGCAACCGTCCAGCTGCTCGCCATGTACTGCTTCAACTGAGCGTTGGCCGGCTGGAGCGTGTCGTCCCAATCTCCGTCGCCGTAGGCCGACAGATGGGTGTCATGAAGGAAATTCGCCCGAATATACTCGATTTCCTTCTTTGCATGCTCCATGAGGGTCGCGGTCTGCTTGGTAAAATCGAAAGAATGCCGATGGGTGTAGGGTACATTTTCTCCCAGAATACTGTAATCCCGCGTCGCGGTCAAATAATCGCCCAGTACCTTGAGCGGCCAGACGATGATATCACCGTGGCTTTCTTCCTGCTGCACGCGGGTATAGTTGTCGAACATAAACCATTGCGGCCAGCTTCCGCTGTCCTCGTACTGGTGGCTGAATACAGTCAGCAGTATGGAACGGACCTCATCATATTTTTGTACGGCTGAGAAATATTCCACCGGTCCCTGACATACGTCGCGCGTTCCCCAAGCTGCACCGCCATATTGCTCCAGACCATGAGGCACGGAATAGTGGACGAGCATATTGTGGGTATACCACCAAGCCACCGCGTTCACACGGAATAGCTCGCTGGTTTCATGACCGTCCTGCGTTAGATGGAAGCCGTTCATAAGCTCGGCCAAATATTCGCGATAGCGCTCACGCTCGTCCTCAAAGGAGATGCGGCGCTCTCTGCGCGCATGGTTTTTCCTGGCCGAGCGGCCATGCAGCCAACCCTGCACGGTGCAGGTCCATTCGCTGCTGTCGCCCAGTTCCAGCACGACCAGCGATGGATCAGGGCAGGCTGCGCCCTGCAGCAGTGCGCGAGCGTCGCTCACTTGCTGTAGCGGAGCGCCTTGTACCTGCATGCGGTACAGCAGGTCCGGGTAGGCTTCGGCGCTCAGTGAAGCGGAGTCTGCCCGGAAGAGCAGGTCGTCACCTTCGCGTTCCATATGAAACGGAAGCTCATATTCGTTCACATGCATGGATAGCTGCTGAGTCACAAGGAACGGATAGGCTTTGCCGCTTGCCGAGCGCATGTGCAGCCTTACTTCTAGTGTGTCGGCGTTCGTATGGTTTGTAATGATGAGCGTATCGCTAGCGATTTTGTAATACCAGCGTACATAATTAAAGCCAATCTCGAACAGGGAAGGCATCGTAAGCAGACGGTATTTCCCTTCGATTCCGACATAGATACGCTGTCCGGATGTTTTGGGAATGTTAAGTGCATTACGCGTGTTTGTGATCATTTTGTTGAAGTTTGTGTTCCCGATGACGAGTTGGGAATTGAACACTCCATACATATAGGAGGTGGTGGTAATCGTTTCTTCCTTGCCTCCTGTGTAATGCCCACCCATTAAAATATGCCCGTGGGGACGTTCTACACGAAGCTCTTTGGATTTGAGTACGACATGCTCATAGCTGTCCGTAAAAAAGGATAGCAGTGTATCGCCATCCCGTTCTTCCTCCTGCCGATTCGGGAAAAGCTGTTCCACCTCGGCATCGGTCAGGTCCAGGGTGTGCAGCGGCTCACCGATCGTTTGAGCTGGAGCTACACGCATTGCCTGTAAATTACCTGCGGCATGTGCTGGAATGGTAGCATCGGAAGCGATGGCCAAAATGGCAGCGACTTCTTCGCGTGCTTTTGTCACCAGTTCCTGATACTCCAGCTTCGTCACTGCAGTGGGATGATTCGGCTGGAACAGGCCGTAAAAGGTAAAGCGAGCTTCCCCAGTAAGCTTCACCCGCTCGGATTGCAATGCTGTATAGGCGAATTCGTATTGGTACACTTCATTGGCGAGCGAGTCGCGGCGCAGGGCTTCCGGCTCATTCGTTTCTTTGTACGAAAGTCCAAAGAACTGAAATCCGTCCGTCGAGTAGCCGATGGTACGGGTTAACGAGCCTTGCTGGAGGTAAGGGAATGCCTGATTTTGCGGCTGATTTTGACGGGAGCAAACCGTGTAGCCTCTTTGTTCGTCATGGTAGACTGTATGGTCAATATATTGAGACAAATAGGCTTCATTATTGCGTACAGCAGCGGTATCCGCAATGCCGACATCCTGACCGTACACGATATCTGCTTCAACATTATCGCCTTGTAGGACTATATCCCAGAACCATACTCCCAGACTGCTTAGTGTAAAGGCTACCTGATAGCCTACACCAGCGGTGAAGCCTTCCCAAATAATCTGTCGATCCGTCTGGCGGATCACTCCAGGTGAACGAGCTCCAAGCAGTGGAGTGATGCTCACGCCGGACGGACGGTACAGTCTCAAGTACAGATTGTTCAGGGAACCGTCGACCGAATTGGTCAGCAGCTGGTTGATCATGGTTGAGCCATGAGCGATTTTGTACACATCACCACTGCTCAGAAAGGTAAAGGACAGGTCGCCTGCCCGCAGCAGAATATTTTGATCCAGACTTGTATTCATCAAAGGTTGCGCCTCACTTTCCGGTTTCTTTCACTAATCGAAAACGTCCTTCGGTCGTATCCCGGCTGTTAGGTCCTGTAAGGACAGCAAACTCACCGCTATCACTGCTAAAGCTCAGGTCTGCATGGTGATAGCGCAGCTGCGGCTTGGTCAATGCAAATTCCACTTCCCGGCTTTCGCCCGGGGGAAGAAGGACTTTGCGGAAATCCTTCAGTTCCTTCAACGGGCGAACCGTATCTCCGCTGATGTCACGGACATAGCACTGAACGGTTTCTTCGACGGGACGAGCCCCTGCGTTCGTTACCCGCACTTTAACCGTTAGCGCCTGACCGGGTACAAGAGTTTCGCTGGAAAGCTGTATGCTGTCATAGGCTACTTCGGTGTAGCTCAGGCCATATCCGAACGGGAATAAAGGCTCGTTCGGTACGTCCAGGTATTGGGACACGTAGCGTTCCTTGGTATTCGGATCTAGCTGCGGACGTCCTGTATTAAAATGATTGTAATACACGGGCACTTGTCCAACTGATTGCGGGAAGGACATCGTCAGGCGACCCGTAGGCTCGGCATCGCCGTACAGCAAATCGGCAATCGCTGCGCCGCCTTCGCCACCGGGGAACCAGGCCTCCAGTACGGCGTCTGCTTCTTCAATGACACCGTGCAGGTCCAATGGGCGACCATTAAACAAGACGGCTACCATAGGCTTATTCAGCGTTTTCAAGCGCTTTATCAGCTCCAGTTGGGCTTGGGGCAGGCGAATATTTGAGCGACTGCCTGCTTCACCGCTCATATCCGAGCGCTCCCCAAGCGCCAGCACGATAATTTCTGCTTGGCTGGCAGCTTGCAGAGCCTCTGCATATTGCTCAGCGGTCATATCTTCTGCGGTCACATCTTCTATGGAGCAGCCTGTCGCTACTGTGAGCAGCGAGGAAGAGATTTTCGATTGGAATCCGTCAATCACACGAATCGCTTCGTCCTGCGAGCCGCTCCAGGACCAAGAGCCGAGGATATCACCGCTCTGTGCGAACGGTCCGATCAACGCAATATGCTGGCTGCGCTTCAATGGAAGAACGGAATCATTTTTGAGCAGCACGCATGACTTGATCGCCAGCTCCTTGGCAACCGCCCGATGGGCATCGCAGAACACAATCTCACGTTCCCGCTCAGGGTCCGCGCCGCGCAGCGGATTGTCGAACAAGCCCAGCTTTTGCTTGAGCTTCAACACACGCATCACCGCTTCATCCACGAGTGCTTCGTCCAACTGTCCGCTGCGAACCAGCTCAGGCAGATGCCCGTTATAGCAGGAGGTCATCATTTCGATATCCACGCCTGCCAGCAATGCTTTCTGTGCTGCTTCGCGCTCATCCTCGGCGATGCCGTGGGGGATCAGCTCCTTGATGGCGGCCCAATCGGAGATGAGTACGCCATCAAAGCCCCATTCATCGCGAAGCAAATCGCGCATCAGGCGCTTATTGCCCGTTGCGGCTACACCTTCTACGGTATTGAAGGAGGTCATCACCATTTCGCAGCCTTCATCCAGCGCAGCTTTGTAGGAGGGGAGATAATATTCCCGCAGCTGCCATGCGGACAGATCGACAGTATTGTAATCCCGCCCGCCTTCTCCGGCTCCATAGGCGGCAAAATGCTTCACGCACGCGGCCACCCGGTCGGTATCGTTCGTCAGATCCTTGCCCTGGTAGCCACGCACAAACGCACGGGCAAATTCGCTGTTGAGGTAAGGGTCTTCTCCTGTAGATTCCATAACACGGCCCCAGCGCGGGTCACGCACCAAATCAACCATCGGGGCAAAAGTAACGTGTATCCCCGACACAGCTGCCTCTCTCGCAGCAATGGTAGCGCTCTCTTCTGCAAGTCGCATATCCCAGGAGCAGCCTATAGCCAGCGGTATCGGAAAAATCGTTTTGAAGCCGTGTACAATATCTGCCATAATTAGAAGCGGAATGCCCAGACGGTTTTTGCTCAAATGGGCCTGCTGCACACGAATCACTTCCTTGGCTCCTGCGAGGCCAAGCACGGAACCGACGTTGTGGACGGTTTCCTCGGTGATGCCAAGAGAAGCCATAGGCCCGGTAATTTGTCCTTCTGTTCCGGCATCCTCGAAAAAGGCGCCCACAAGCTGAAGCAACTGGTCGACCTTTTCTTCAAGGGTCATGCTTTGCAAATAGGAATTGAGTTGTTGTTCCATCATAATCCTCCATAAGCTGCGTTGGTGGACAGCTTTCTTTTTCAGATTCATGAGATTTTTTGGCGAAAATGGTTTCATAAAAGTGCTGAACAGGCTAATAGCTTAGTATGGATGCATAATTTTCTGTTGTATTATTTATCGAAACGTTTCTATTGTTGAACTCAGTTGGATTATATACGCTTTCAAATCGAGAGTCAAATCCATATTAGAGGTTGTTTTATGGGAAAAATAACGTGTTTAAGATGAAATAAGGGCGTTGTTTTGGCGAAATAAAAAAATAATATTCCTATTGAATACGGTTTCAATTTGTTCTATAATGACTATCGAAACGTTTCTATTAATGAGTTTGATCCTTAGATATTGGAACATAATTGCTATAACGGTATGCTGTAACCATTGTATGTATTTAAATCCGTTATCATATTTCGTGATCGGTAAATCGGTCATGTCGGGAGGAATTCGTATGATGAAAAGAACGTTGGGGATCATTTTGGCAAGCACTCTATTACTGGGGGGCGCATTGGCTGGCTGTTCGTCCAAGGATGAGTCATCCGGCAAGGATGCGAACGGAAAGACAACCATCACCCTATGGGGGATGGGGGCAGAAGGAAAGCTGCTGCCTGAGATTGTGAAGGATTTTGAAAAAGAAAATCCCGATATTCATGTAGAGGTGCAGGCACTGCCTTGGGACAACGCCCACGATAAGCTGCTAACGGCAGTTGCCTCCAAATCCGGTCCGGACGTGGTTCAGTTGGGTACGTCTTGGGTTCCTGAGCTTGCGGCTGCGGGTGCATTGACGGATATCACTCCTTATGTCAGCAAATACCCTGAGCTGGAGCCGAAGAATTTCTTCCCGGGTGCTGTGGATACGGCAAAATTTGAGGGAAAACCTGTAGGTGTTCCTTGGTATACCGAAACGAAAATTTTGTTCTACCGTTCAGATCTATTGAAGCAAGTCGGATATAATGAAGCACCTAAAACGTGGGAAGAGCTTTCTGACGCTGCTCAAAAGCTGGCAGCGCGTGGCAAAGGGAAATACGGTATTGCCATTAATGCGAAAGAGCAGTCTCTGGGCTTTATGTTCGCTCTTCAGAACGGCTCCAAGCTGATCGATGAGCAGGGCAATCCGCTGTTCAACCAGCCACCATTTGTAGAGGCTGTGAAGTATTTGAACACCTTTTTCCAAAATGGCTCTAATGCCCTCGATCTTGGGATAGATTCCGTTCAGGGATTGCAAGGTGATGGTATCGTTCCGATGTTTATCAGCGGTCCTTTTATGATTAGAGAAATCAAGAGCAAAGCACCGGAACTGGAAGGCAAATGGAATGTAGCCGAGCTTCCGGGCAAAGTAAACAACCTGTCTGTTTTGGGCGGGTCGAACCTTTCGATTATGCAGTTTAGCAAGCACCCAGAGGAAGCGGCCAAATTCATGGCTTTCATGAGTAAACCGGAGACGCAACTGAAATGGATGGAGCTATCCAGTACCTTGCCTGCTGCTACCAAGTCATGGGACGATGCCAAGCTGAAGAGTGATCCGATGCTTCAAACGATTCGCAAACAGCTCGAGCATTCCGCATCTTTACCGCAACTGGCCGCATGGGAAGAGGTTTCTCAGCAATTCATCAAGAGCTTCGAACGCATTTACCGTGGTCAAGCCGACGTCCAGAAGGAAATGGATGACTTTAATCAGCAGGCTGCAAGTATGATGAAAAAATAATGATCCGTATCCGTCATTGTCAAAGGGAGTGAAGACATGAAAGGAAGCTCGCAGAAGCTTGCGCCATACTTGTTTATCGGTCCCTCCATCATCCTGCTGACGCTGTTTTCGCTATTGCCGATTTTACTGGCGCTCGTGATCAGCTTCACCGATATGGATCTGTCAGGACTCGTTAATTATGATAGTATTCGCTTTATCGGACTGGAAAATTATAAGAATGTGCTGCTAGATCCTTCTTTTATAAAATCCATGGGTAATACCCTGTTCTTCGTTATTATCGGTGTTCCGTTGGTGCTGTTATTTTCGCTAAGCATTGCGATCCTGATTAATATGGGTAAATCACGTGCTTTCAAAATATTCCGCGTCGTGTTCTATCTGCCGTCCGTAACGAATGTGGTTGCAGTCGCGGTCGTATGGAGCTATCTGTATAATCCGACGCTCGGATTATTCAACTATGTGCTTGGCCTGGTGAATCTGAGCCCTGTTCCATGGTTGACCGATCCGACCGTGGCGAAAATTTCGCTGATTGTGCTGGCGGTTTGGCGGGGCATAGGCTTGAATATGATTATTTTTATTGCGGCTATTAAAGGGATTCCAGGCTCTTACTATGAGGCGGCTCAGCTTGACGGGGCCAACACATGGCAGCAAATTCGTTATATCACCCTTCCGCAGCTGCGTTACGCTATTTTCTTCGTCTCCATTACGACGATGATCGGCTGGCTGCAATTTTTCGAGGAACCGTTCGTCATGACCAAAGGGAAACCGCTTGACGGCACGCTGACAGCATCTCTGTTTATATACAATAACGGCTTCCAGTTTAGTAAATTCGGTTATGCCGCGGCGGGATCATTTATTCTGTTCTTTGCGATCATCGCGGTGACGCTGATTCAGTTCCGTTTGCAAAATAAAGCGGAGTCCTGATAGAGAGAGGTGATGAACGTGAAAACAGCTGTTCAGCAAGCCCGCGCCAACTCGCGCAGTGGTGAAAAAACATTTCAATCGTTCGTGGCAATTCTCCTGACCGTGGGAGGTTTGTTGATGGTGCTGCCTTTTGCGTGGATGATTCTATCCTCCTTTAAGACCGAGGGCGAGGTAACCCAAATTCCTCCGACCATCTGGCCGCAGCATTTCACATTGGACAATTTTAAAATTCTGTTCGATAGCATGGCTTTTGGCACCTATCTGACCAATACGCTGGTCATTGTATTAGCTTCCTTTTTCGGATTATTCCTGAACGCCATGGCAGGCTACGGGTTTGCCAAATTCAAATTTAAGGGCAGAGGTTTTCTGTTCTATCTGGTGCTGGCCACAATGATGATTCCGGGGCAGGTAACGATGATTCCCGTGTATTTGATTCTGAACCAGATGGGATTGACCAATACCATGATGGGGATCGTCCTGCCTGGTCTGGTGGGAGCATTCGCCATCTTCCTGTTCCGGCAGTTCATGTCGGATATTCCCGAAGAATTGCTGGAGGCGACCCGTCTGGACGGGGCAGGCGAATTTCGAACCTTTCTGCAAATTGTACTGCCTATTTCAACACCGATTTTGGCAGTGCAGGCCATCCTGACCTTCATTGGCGGCTGGAACAGCTTTCTGTGGCCACTCATTATTGCGAACGATGAGAAGCTGTACACCTTGTCCGTCGGTCTGTCGCTGCTCAAGGGACAGAACGAGAGCCAATTTGCGCTCCAGATGGCCGGCTCGACCTTTATGGTCTTACCGATTATGATTATCTTCATTGTTTTTCAAAAGTATATTATCGAGAACTATACAATTTCGGGTATTAAGTAGTAGTACAACGGCGGAGTCTCCCTTTTAACCGAAGGGACTTCGCCGTTTTGTTGTTTTATAAAAAAGAAGAGCACCACTTTAAGGGCACTCCTCGTAGAAATTCTCATATTTGAATAGATTTGATCTCTTTCTCGGTTAATCCGGTGGCCTTTGCAATGGTTGCAATGTCCAGACCCATGGACAGCATATTTTTGGCGATATTCTTTTTCTCATCTTCTTTACCTTTGGTTAGACCTTTCGCCATACCGATAGATTCTGCTCTATCGATCATTGAGGCTTCATCGTGCAGGTATTTCTGCCGAGCTTCATACAGACGTCTTGCTTCTGAATCCTGACTCAAGAATTGCAGTGTGTCCATGGCTTTTTCCAGTCCTGGCTCGTTCGTTTTCAAAACCTCCCATTTGGATGGATCTGCGCCTTTGAGAAACAATAACCAGTTGATAAGCCCTCCGTTTAGTATCAATTTTATCATCTTTTTTAGGATATCAGAATGGCTAAGCTTCTCTTCCGAATGATACTGTTTTGGGGTTTCATAACATATTCTTAGGGTAAAAATGAACTTGGGATGTGTATATATGAACGATAGCTCATTTTTGCCCAGATTCCTTGAACAGCCTAATTTTCTGGTGCTCCTTGTGGATGAGGAACGGTATCCCGTGGTTTATGAAAACCCGGAGATCAAAGAATGGAGCAGGCAAAACCTTATTACGCAAGGGCTTTTGAGGTCCCACGGGCTGGAGTTTCACAGGCATTATATAGGAAGCGCTGCGTGTAGCCCCAGCAGAACAACCTTGTTTACTGGCCATTATCCGTCACTCCATGGTGTCACTCAGACAGACGGAGTGGCCAAGGAGGCATTCGACTCCGATATGTTCTGGCTGGATAGAAACACGGTGCCCACCATGGGAGATTATTTTCGCGCAGCTGGATACCAAACCTATTATAAAGGAAAATGGCATATATCCGACGAGGATATGATCATCCCGGGTACACACCAGGCGCTTCCTAGCTACCATCCGCTAACGGGGGTACCCGATAGAAAACGGCAAGACCTATATGAGCAAGCTGACCGCTTGAATAGCTTCGGCTTTTCCGGATGGATCGGTCCTGAACCGCATGGGCGAAACCCGCGAAACTCCGGTTCCTCTGCTGGTTTTGGTTTACGCGGGAGAGACGAGGTATATGCTGCGGATACCGTAGAACTCATCGAAGCCCTTGACCGCCAGAAGGAATATGACAATTATGCCAATCCTTGGTTGGTCGTAGCTTCATTTGTGAATCCACATGACATTGTTTTATACGGTGCGATTACTGCACAATTGCCCATGTTTCGGTTTGAGGTGGAGCCGATGCCCGCAGTCGCTCCTCCTCCGACAATCAACGAATGGCTGGCTACAAAGCCGCGCTGTCAGGCAAGCTATCGGGATATTTACCCTAGAGCTTTACAGCCCATTGTGGATCAGCCTTTTTACCGTAAGCTATACTACCAGTTGCAAAAAAATGCGGATCGCCAAATGTTTAAGGTATTTGAAGCGCTGACCCGTTCTTCTTTTTACGATAATACCATTGTTATTTTTACATCCGATCATGGAGATTTGCTAGGGGCTCACGGCAATCTTCATCAAAAATTTTACTGTGCCTACGAAGAGATTGTGCACGTGCTTTTGGTTATCCATAACAGGCATCTGTTTCCACAGTATAAAAGCGAGCATACCCTGACAAACCACGTGGATCTCCTGCCTACCATGCTTGGACTGGCGAATGTAGACATCACTGCGATCCAGAGCCGCCTGCAAAACAGCTTTACCGAAGCACGTCCTTTGGTCGGGCGTGACCTTACTCCTGTTATCCGAGGACAGAACCAAGGTGAAATAGCTAACCAGCCGGTCTATTTTATGACCGATGACGACATTACCCGAGGCCAGCGGCAGATCAATGTACTGGGGGAGCCATATCCGTCTGTTATTCAGCCCAATCATATCGAGACGGTCATTGCGCCCCTGCAAAGAGATGGCGTGCAGGAGCTGTGGAAGTTTAGCCGCTATTTTGACAGTACCCAATTCTGGAGTCAACCGGGAGTGAAGGATGTGACTATACGGCCCGTGGGTGATCATACATGCGGACCATATTCTAAATGGGCTACACAGGTCAAAACTCAACCAGATCATGACGAATATGAATTGTATAATCTAACCAACGACCCTTTGGAAACATGCAACCTTGCCTATCCTGCATTTGCAACGCAGCAGACCAGAAGCGTTCAACAACAGATGATGCACTTACTGGAGGAACAGCGTAAACATAAGCGTTTATATCCCGCTCAAACATGTATATGGTGAAAAACAACGCGTTTCCCCTTTTGGGTCATCGAAAACGCTTGATGTTTCTATTAAATGCTATCTGATCGATAATTTTGTATCCGGCTAATGTCACAATACGAACAGCGGATTTGCGTGGGTGCATCAGCCCCAAATTGACGCTTTAATTGATGCTCCACGATATGCGCAGGCTGTCAGGTCGGCTTACGCTTCTTCCACCCTGACTCGGCTATAGCTCTTCGCGCTGAATAATCCGCTGTACGCACTTGTGATTAATTGTCTATTCCCTTCCAAGCAGCGCCGTGATCTTTCGGTATCCCTCCTTAACCCGTAGTCCTCCTCGGTTCGATTCCATCTATGTGATGGCGATTGCTGGCGACACCTCTTCAACACCTCTTCGCCGGAACACTTACCAGTCTCAATTCTATGGTTTTCATCTTTACTTCGAGTAGATAGTTTACTCTTGTTATCAATGCAAAAACATCTCCAAATGCATACAGAGTTATCCTAATTATATCAATAAAATCCAATTGAATAATCAAAGCAATTATTATAGATAGGGAGGGAAGCCTGTGCTCCTCATTATTATCTCTAAGTCGGATAAACAAGAGGACATCGATTTTTTCACAGAATTATACATAAAGTTCTACCCAATTATGAAAACAAAGGCTTACGAAATCACTCAAGACTACAGTGTTACGGATGACTTGATTCAAGAAGCGTTTATTCGATTAATTAAAAAAATTCCGATTTTAAAATCATTAAATTCTTGTAAAAGGTCCTCATATATTGTACATACAATACGAAATACTTCGTTTAACTACGTAAGGAAGTATTCGAATGAAAAAAATAAATGCACATATGGATTGCTTGATGAAGGAGCGGAATATATAGCTGATTCTCAACTGAGTATTGAGGAGAAATATAATTTGAAGGAGGAATATGAGCAATTAGGGAGTATCATAGGATTGTTGTCTGAGAGGGACCAACTACTGTTAATTAATAAATATATTTTAGAATTAACTGATACAGAGTTATCCAAGGCTATAGATGTCCCAGCGGCCAATATCCGTTCCTATTTAACTCGTGCTAGGCGGAGAGCACTGAAATTATTTCTGCGGAAAGAGGAGGACAAAGATCATGACAGATCATTCCGTTAATAAGTAAAAAACCAATAGTTTCAAAAAAATCTTATTTAATCGATATTTTTTCTTCTTAAGCTGTTGCGAATTGAGCATTTGATTTGTCTTTTATAATAAGAGTGAAAAGTTAGCATAGCTAGGGGGGGGAGGGAACTTGGCAAGTTGATACTCTGTCATTTTTTGAAAGTGCTTACCAAGTGGCTTGTATTTAAGTGAAATTGATCACAATAGGCATAAGTTACAGGTCATCGGAATCCTTATTATGGTAGTGACGATCATTTGGGGGGAGTTTTTCATGGATAACCAAGAAGCCATGAAAAAGCTAGTTCGTTTGTTCAAACCGCACATTAAAGCAGTAGTTATGTTGGTCAGCTTTATTATTGTTTCGAGTCTGGCCAATCTACTTATGCCGCTTATTAGTAAACGCATTATGGATGAGGGATTATTAAAACAAAATTTTAAAGCTGTTCTTCTATACTCTTCAGCTATATTGTTCTTATTCTGTATTGATAAAGGGATGAACTTGTTCAAAGAAATGGTACGAACCCGAATTAGTGCCAAAATTAAAAAGAATCTGTATCAAAAGGCTTATTCACATATTCAGCGTATAAAAATTGCTTATTTTAAAAATGTAAACAACACATCTACATTAAATAATGTGAATCAAGATATTGAAAATATGTCTAGAGTAACCGACGATTATGTATTTTTTGTCGTCACACAAATTTTTAGCATTTTAGGTGGGATGGTTGGATTATTACTTATTAGTTGGAAAATGACACTAATTGTTCTTAGCTTCATTCCTTTAAAAATTCTAATTACCTATAAATTTTCTCGAAAAAAAGAGCAACTTATGAACGGCTATCTGAAAAGGAGTCATGAATATGCACATTGGTTTGGAGACATGCTTGGAGGCATTAGGGAGTCTCGTATATTTGGATGTGCTAGTTACAAAGAAAAAGAATTTGAGCGAAAAATTGATAATATAGTTGAAATCGAAAAGAAATCATCTATGATGGATGTTTTTAATACTACCTTTGAACTGACAATTATGCAGTTTTTAACTACTGCCCTTTATATTGTTGGTGGAAGTATGTTCTTTAGCTTGCAGTTAACTGTAGGAGGGATTTTTGCATTTATCACCTATAGTAGCTATGTCACTGCCCCGATTGCTGCAATTGTAAATTTAAAATACATTTTTTCAGGTATCCTACCTTCAACAAAGCGGTTTTATAGTTTTCTAGAGCTTGAACAGGAAAGTAATGCGATCACTCGTGACTTTTTGTTAACCCAGGATTTTGAGCCATGTGATCAAATAGTCTTCGAGAATGTTAGTTTCTCATATGGTACGGGAAATCAAATATTAGAAGATGTTAACTTCTCAATTAAGACTGGAGAAAAAGTTGCAATAGTGGGTGCAAATGGCTCTGGTAAATCTACACTTCTAAATTTACTATTACGTTTTTACGAGGCTAAAGGTGGAGAAATCACTCTAAATGGTATAAATATTAGGAATCTTGATATACAAGATTACCGTCTCCACTTCTCTGTTTTAGATCAGCATTTCTATCTTTTTGATGGAAGCATTGAGGAAAATGTGAAGCTTTATACTAACCTGAGTGAAGCTGATTTACGTCAGTCTATTAACGACAGCGGTTTAACGAAATTTGTTAATTCTCATTCCCTTGATTACCAAATTGGCCCTAATGGCTCTCGATTATCTGGTGGTCAGAGACAAAAGTTGGCATTAGCCAGAGCTTTGGCTCATGAGAAAGCCATTTTTATTTGGGATGAAGCCGATACTCATCTGGATGCTGAGTCAGAAGCGAGCTTATATGCATTGCTTGAATCAAGATTGAAAAATAAGACCATCATTATGGTTACGCATCATTTAGACTTACTTGAACGGGCTGATAAAATTTTGTTACTTTCCAATGGTAGTGTAATACAGTATGAAAATAACAATGAATCTTGGAAGGATCATAAAGAATACCGTCAAGTAGCAATGGCGTTCAGTAAATAGAACCTAAATTCCACAGTCATTTCAACAAATGCATCGAATTAAATTGGCCAATCTATTGCCTTTGTATTTCAAAGGTAATTATCAATAGATTGAATAAAATGAAGGGAGGTAATCCAGATGAGAAAGCTTGGAAAAAAACAAGTGGAAATGCCTGAAACACTGGAAGCCTATGCAGCATGCTCTTGTGCTTCATGTGGCTGCTATAACTGCACTTGTTCTTCGACGAATTCTTCTGCTCTGAACTATGCAAGATATCTCCAAACCTATAATTCGTTCTATGTCATTAGTGCCCTCAGCTAAAACTGCTGCTTGCCATTTGCTACAGCCAAGGAATAGCTATTATTCCTTGGCTGTATTATAAAAAATAAGCGAGGAGTGACTATAATGTCAGGAGATACCCCGTTAATTTACTTATTTAGGACAGTGCAGGCTTGCTATATATACGATACGAACACAAATGAACTGATTAATGTGGATCCTGTTACATATGAATCTGTAAAAAATTTTATGGAGGACAATAATAAGACAACACCGGAATTAGATGCATTAAGAAAAAAAGGATACCTCACCGGCGAACGAGATTTTATTATGGTTCATCCAGCAGATGAATTGCTTGAATCTATTTTAGATCGAAAGCTGTATACCATGGCGTTGCAGTTGACTCAGAATTGTAACTTGCGATGTAAATATTGTGTGTACTCAGGTAGCTATACGAATCGAACGCATACGAATAAACGGATGAGCCGGAAAGTAGCCTTTAAAGCTATTGATTTTTTGATTCTCCATTCAGCGGATTCATCCACTATTAATTTGGGCTTTTATGGAGGGGAGCCGTTACTGGAATTTCCGCTAATTCGTGACTGTATTGAATATGCTAAAAAAAATATATTTGGCAAAGAATTAACTTTTAGTATTACAACTAATGCTACTCTTTTTTCTCCAGAAGTGATTGATTTTCTAAGTGAAAATTCAGTGAATATAACGATTAGTCTGGATGGTCCGGAATTGCTGCATGATAAAAACCGCAGGTATGGAGTTAATGGACGCGGAACATTTGCTGATATTATGAATAATATTGAGATGATTAAGGAAAGACACCCCGATTATGTAGAAAAAATTAATTTCAATACAGTTATTGATCCCCTTAATGACTACTCTTGTGTAAGCGATTTTTTTGGATCATATCATACGGTAAAGGAATTTCTGGTTACATCAGCCATTATTAATGACATCTACCGTAATGACTCGGTTTCCTTTAGCGAGAACTATCAGAAGAATGTAAATTACGAGCTATTTAAAATGTATTTGTGGAAACTAGGGAAATTAGATGAACGACATGTTTCCAAACTGGTTCTGCCTACATTTTCGCAGATTAAAGAGAATGTCCATAAGAGAATGAAGCTGCCGACATCAAAGTTCAAGAAAGATCATCCTTCTGGCCCATGTGTACCGGGAGCGCAAAGACTTTTTGTTGATGTGGAGGGGCAATTGTATCCTTGCGAGCGAGTAAGTGAAAGTTCCCAAGTGATGCGAATCGGCGATGTATACGAGGGGTTTGACTTTGAAAAAGTTCGATCAATTCTCAATCTAGGAAAGTTGACGGAAGAAGCATGCAGAAGCTGCTGGGCTTTTCGAATGTGCAATCAATGTGCTGCAGCGGCGGATGGAATTGAGGAATTATCTGGACCATTAAGAATGGAATTATGCCAGAATGTAAAAAATTATGTTGCTGATATTCTGATGACTTACTGTACATTGAGGGAACTTGGATGTAATTTTGAAGATCAAGCAGAGACGGAGGAGAGCCTTGATGAAGAAAAGAACAGTTGTTTTTCCTTATAATGGAGAGTCCTTGCCTTTATTGAGGTACCGTCATATGCTTGTTGAATTTGATGTGGTTGGGGTGGTTTCTCCGCCAGGATTGGGAGTCTTGAATGAGGAGTCCCGTTACGGCGGTGCGTTTCAAAATTTAGAGACAAGTAGCCATTTTTCTTCATTGTACTGTGAATATGATGTAGTACTTATAGCTAATCCTGATGTGAGCTTCGATATGAGCGAGTTGATTCTGGCAGAAATTCTTCCAGTTTTGGAGGCTAAAAAAACGATTGTTAGTCTTTACCCTTTTAATTCTGAAACCTACTGTAAGCTTCAGGACATGTGTTTGGCACAGGGGAGTCCACTGATCAATGTAGTCGATATTATTAATCATAAACAAGAACATTTATCAGAGTTAATTGATACTGAGGATGAGCGACTGACGACCATTCAGACCCCGGTGTTGATGGTGGCAGGGGTATACGAGCATACGAATAAATTTGATATCCAGCTTTGTCTAAGAAATCATTTTATGCAAAGAGGATATAAAATTTCACAGATTGGGACAAGAACAGGCTGCGAGCTTTTTGGTTTTCACTCTTTTCCCCGGATTATGTTTGATTCCTTCCCGGAGTGGCAAAAAGTTTTACTTTTTAATTGTCTATGCAAAGGAATTGAGATGACTGAGAAACCGGATTTAATTCTTCTCGGTATACCAGGAGGGATTATGCCCTACAATAACGAGTTGACCAATAAGTTTGGTGTACTGGCGTTCGAAATTGCCAATGCTGTGACGCCGGATGCGGCTATTTTAAGTCTGTTGTATGAAGATATTAATGAACTGTATTTGGAGAACATATATACATCTGTGAAATACAAGCTGGGCTTTGAAGTGGATTGTTTTAATTTCTCTAACCAAAAACTTGATCTCAATTCCAGCAAAAGAGAACAAAAGAATAGTTTTGTCACGTTAAAAACAGAATTAGTAGACTCAAAAGTAAGAAATTTGGGAGATTGTCAAATCCCCGTTTTTGATAGCTTGAATACGGATGATGGTATGAGGATGTTTGAATATCTGGAGAATAAACTTATACGGAATGCACAAACAATAAGAATATGATTAAAGGGGACTTTATCATGACTAAACTAGATATTGCCGCTACTCTCAACACATTGTTCTTTGAGCTTTTCAAAGTAGATAAAACAAAGTTGATTTCCAGCTACTGGGATGAGGATTTGATGGGGGAACGGGTTGGTCTCGCTCCCCGCGATTTGCTCTATTTATTCACCGAGATTGAACGGGAATTTAATATCTTGATACCTGAGGAAGATGTCGTACAGGGTCATTTTCGATCTTTAAAAGGAATTGAGGGAGTAATCACGAAACAGGTTAATCTCTTGTGCCAGTAGGTTCAATACATGTTGTTGATTAGATACGAGAGGATGCTGTAAATGCCCCGGGAAGTTCACATAGCGATTATTGATGACGGTGTTTCAGCTGATGAACTGGGAATTCACCTTGATTATAATATTGAAATTGATAGAAATTTGGGAACAACGGTTCGAGCAAATGACAAAATGGGGCTCTCTCACGGAACATTATGCGCGGCTATTGTACTCAAATATAATCCTCACGTGAAAATTAGTAGTATCAAAATATTAAATCATCATCTAAAAGGAGAGCCAGCTCAGTTCTATGCCGCACTTCATTGGTGTGTGGACCATAACATAGATGTCGTCAATGTAAGTTTGGGGAGCACTTATCTAAATGAAAAAAAGCAGATGCGTGAAACAGTAAACCAACTTGTTGAAGCAGGCTTAATCATTGTCTGTGCATGTCACAATGATGGTTATATTACTTACCCGGCATCCCTATCCAATGTAGTGGGTGTAAAGTGTCATACCAGTCAACAATTATCACAAAATGATTATGCATTTAATTATTACTCTGATGAGGGAATTGATGTTACTGCATCTGCAATGCACGAATTAAATCTACCGTTTTTCGGATCAATGATTTGTTCAAATAGCAATAGTTATGCTGCTCCGTTTATAACAGCTTATATTTCTAAAATTCTGTATGATGCCTCTTCAAGTTATATTGATGATGTAAAGATTCAATTACTTCAGAACGCCAAAAATCATAATGTAACCGGATATGTATTGCCAGTATCAGAATCTCCTGACTGGATAACGGGCGCTTTTATTTTTCTGAAACCGAATGCTTTGTTAGACTACAACAGTTTGTATTTTCCTCATTTTAAAACTATCTTCGTGTATGAGCCTAAAGCTATAGCTGCTTATGTTAGAGAAGAATTGACTTCATTAGATAAACATGAATTTAACACCATAATAATTGATGATGTTCTAATGAATGAGAAAATGTTCGACTGTATCTATCGAATTGCTTCGGAATATCAAATGAACATTGTATATGTTGGAGAGTCCTTCTTCGACATTCCTCCCCCCGTTCAATCTATTAATATAAAATTATGGCATTGGAGCTATAAAAGAAACATTATTCGCTATAACTCCTATGCAACTGCTTCATTAGCTATTCCGCTAATTGCCATTTTTACTTCTGGACAAATTGAATCTTTTAACTTATTGAATCGATTAAAAGAATATTTTTTAGGGGAGCATTACGAATGTTTTGCCGTTTCGTGCGAACCTGCTGCAAACCTATTTGACATTGAGTATTTGCCCAAATGGAGCATGGTGCACTATGCGGAAGATACCGCAGGGTATCTATCTTCTTATTTAAGAAGAACTAGTTCGGATTTATGTGTTACCACATTTGAGGTCGATAGCCGCCCAGAAATTGAAAAATTTTTATGTTTTCTGGAGGTTGATATTGAAGTTTATTTGTGTACAGAAAATGAGCTTGTGAGGATCATCGACCATACAGATGAAGCAAAAGAAATATTGACTACAACAGTGAAAACAGAAAATTTTGTAGAGATAGTAGCCGGTTTCTTGTTTAAATATTTAAAACAGCAATTAACTTGAACCGTTCAATACACGGCAAAAACAAATTTTGTGCATAAATGGATAATTCATAAAAAAATATTCATAAACCTGCCAATATTACCGATAATTATAGTAAATAAAATGTCGGAGGTATGTTGAATGAATATTACGTTACCTACTATGAGTAATGTTTCTTTAACAACACGTTCAGAACAACAAAAAAATAAGATAACGGCTGGTGCTTCTTCCGTTGGTTTTGACAAAGTTTTGACTTCTGCCACTGAAAAAGAGGCACAAGCCATTTCAGAAAAATATGGCCTTACGGTTGGGATTGAGAACATTCCAAAGAATGAGAAAGAGATCGTCAGACGCGGAAGAAGCGGAAGCTTACAGGATGTGGTCATTGCACCTGGTATCTTGGAAAAAATGAAGACGGATCCTGCCCTGAGAGAGAAAGTATACGGGTATATTAATTATTATACCAATGAGGATCAATCAGCGTTCATGCAAATGGAGCAAATGTATGGTGTAAAGTTAGTTGGTCGCAGTATGATTATTCATGAGGATGGCACCTATACTATATGGTCGGCCAGCGAAACCTCTCCAGAGGAAGTAGAGAAGGGCAAAAAAATCGAGGCAGAGAAGCAAAAAGAAAGAGCGGAACAAGAACGTAAAGCATCTGAGGATGCTGAGGAATATACATTTGTGCGTCCACTTCATTTAACAGACTTATTGCCTGCTCAAACGCTCAGTGCTTTGAGTTCTGATTCCAGGGGAGTTATGTCAACTCAGGATTGGATACAACAGAATTTGCTTTTAAAGACGAATAAGCTGAACAGATTTTATTAAGGGAAGCACTGGTCCGAGTTCGTTCTTTTTCAGAAAAAGCTTATTTTTTCAAAGCCAAATCCGTTCATTTGCGAATGGATTTGGCTTTGTTTTCAATAAGGACATAGTGCGAATGATTGATATATCTCTAGAATAACTGATTAGAAGAGAATTGGAGGTTTTAGAATGAATGTATCATTTACATCATCTCATCAATCGCCGTTCCGCAACACAGATAACAACCGAATTGAGCTACGGCATCCCATTTCCACTCAGGCTGAAAGGAAGAGTATAGGCAAGCCGCAAAACAAAATTATTCAACAACTGACAGAGCAAAAGCAAAATTTGATGGAGAGGCGTTCGGACTATTTAAGTAATGCGCTCAAGCGTGGTCTCGGTCCAGAAGCTGTAAAAGCTGAAATGGAAGAGATAGAAAAGCAGATTCAGCAAATTGACGAGAATATTCAAAAGCAATCACTGGAAGAGCAAAAAAAAGCTTTAGGCATGGATGAGGAAAGTAAAAAAGAGGCTCAGAAAGGTAAAAGGGAAGAATATCAAAGTCTGATCACCTATACAATGCATAGTGTTATATCTGCAAACAATGAGTTGAAGAATGCCAAAATAACTAAAATGGCACAAATTACATTGGGAAGCGAAGCTAAGGGTTGGGAGAGCACTAACCCTGCAAAGTCAGCGGCTTTGCGTGAGAAGGCAGAAGGGCTTAATGGAAAAATCATGGAAGTCGCTGCGAATATTAATGATCGTGTCAGAGAAGCAGTAAAGCAGGAATCGACGAGTACAAATCAGGATGAACAAAAGGATGAGAAGGAAGTAAGTGCCGAGGTTGGCAGGGTGTGGACTGAACAAGAGCTTAATGCCTATCTGGACTCGGCTAAAGATGGGGCGAAAACAGCAGGCACGAAGATAAATATTGCAGTCTGATCCGGCTATCATGTGCATGGTACGCTAAATTAGGAGGGTGCTTTCAGACGAACGCTATCGTTCGCAGAGGCACCCTCTGCTTACTCTTATGGAAACGGACAGAGCAGGAAAAGTGAACAGCAAGTCTATTTATTACTACTTAGTAAAGTAGTTATTTGCTCAATAGGTTCGTTTATAAAACGAGGCATTCGGAAAAGCGTAACCAATTTCTTATCGTTTATCATTATGCTTAACTAAAATATTAAGTATTTAATAATAATATTGACCATCGTAATTATGGTGTGTTATATTAACAGCGTAAATAAAACGGCTTGTTAGTCTTAGAGGTACAACGGATTTTATTTTCGCATTCAGAGAGGATGGTTTAGATGGCAGCAGCTGTAAAAGCAAAAATGATTGTAGACAAATCTTTTCGTATTGCTGAAGTCGATAAACGCATTTATGGTTCTTTTGTAGAGCATCTCGGACGTGCGGTATATGGCGGTATTTATGAGCCCTCTCATTCATCCAGTGATGAAGGGGGTTTCCGTAATGATGTGAAAGAATTAGTAAGACAGCTTGATGTTCCAATTATTCGCTATCCGGGAGGTAATTTTGTATCCGGTTACAATTGGGAGGATGGTGTCGGTCCTGTCGCATCCAGACCTAGACAGCTGGAGTTGGCATGGAGAACGGTCGAGCCCAATGAAGTGGGTACGAATGAATTTTTTAAATGGGCCAAGGATGTTGGTTCCGAAGTGATGATGGCGATAAATCTGGGTACGCGTGGAATTGATGCGGCGCGTAATCTAGTTGAATATTGCAACCATCCGGGCGGTTCCTATTGGAGTGATCTGCGTCGGAGTCATGGGATAGAGCAACCGCACAAGATCAAAACGTGGTGTCTTGGCAACGAAATGGACGGTCCTTGGCAGATCGGACATAAGACAGCGGAAGAGTATGGCCGTCTGGCTGTAGAGTCTGCCAAAGCCATGAAGCTGATTGATCCTGACATTGAGCTTGTATCCTGCGGCAGCTCCAGTTCGACGATGCCGACGTTCCCGGAATGGGAAGCGACGACGCTGGATCATACCTATGAGGTAGCTGACTATATTTCCCTGCACCAATACTATGGCAACCACGACAATGATACTCCAAATTATCTGGCGCGTTCCATGGATATGGACCATTTTATTCAAACGGTTATTTCGACCTGCGATTATATCAAAGCGAAGAAACGCAGCAAGAAAAAAATGATGCTCAGCTTTGACGAATGGAATGTGTGGTACCATTCCAACGATGCGGACAAAAAAATCGATCCATGGTCTGTGGCACCGCCGCAGCTTGAAGATATCTACAACTTCGAGGATGCGCTATTGGTGGGCAGCATGCTGATTACGTTCCTGCGTCACGCGGATCGTGTGAAGATGGCTTGTCTCGCCCAACTGGTCAACGTTATTGCTCCGATCATGACCGAAAATAACGGAAGAGCGTGGAAACAAACGATTTTCTATCCGTACCTGCATGCGTCCCGCTATGGTCGTGGAATATCGTTGATGCCTGTGGTGGACTCCGAAAAATACGATTCCAAGGATTTCACAGACATCCCTTATCTGGATAGTGCTGTGGTATATGATGAAGAGGGAGACGCTCTGACCATTTTTGCGGTTAACCGTCACTTGTCCGAGTCGCTGGAGCTGACGGTAGATGTGCGCAGCTTTGAAGGCTACCGCATTGTGGAGCATACCGTGCTGGAGCATGACGATCTCAAGGCGACCAACAGCCCCGCAGGGGAAAAGGTTGCGCCTCACAATGGCGGCAATGCCAAGCTGGAGGATGGAATTGTAAAATCTCACTTGGGTAAAGCATCGTGGAATGTCATTCGTCTCGCTAAGTCTCATTAATTCTTTTCTATAATAAGTAGGCCTCATTGTAGCTAAATAAAGCTCGCATTCTCTCTTGTAATGGCATACAGGAGTAGAAGTGCGGGCTTTTTTTATACAGCGCAAACAATGAGCGCGTATCATCTTCTTGTGAAATGACAGGAGGGATCAGGCTGTGACTACGACCGAAAAGGTGATTAATTTTGCACATCGCGGAGCTTCTGGGGGATGTCCTGAAAATACGATGGCAGCGTTCCGACACGCGCTGGAGTTGGGAGCAACAGGCATAGAAACGGATGTGCAGCGTACCCAAGATGGACATCTGGTACTGATTCACGATGAATCGCTGGAGCGTACGACAGGTTCACCGCTGGATGTAAGGGATATTACGCTGCAAGAACTGAATACGCTGGATGCGGGCGGCTGGTTTGACGAGAAATTTCAGGGCGAGCGGGTGCCATTGCTGGATGAGCTGTTGGAACTGGCGCAGTCCTCTGATACAGTGATTAATCTTGAATTGAAAAATAGCATTTATCGCTATCCCGGTATGGAAGAAGAGGTCGTTGCTGCCGTGAGGCGTTTCGGGTTGGAAAGGCGGGTGATCCTATCCAGCTTCAATCACGAATCGCTGGCGCTCTGTGCGCAGCTCGCTCCTGAGATTAGGACGGGTGCGCTGTATATCGAGATTATGGTTCGTCCATCGGAGTATGCAGCCCAATTCGGAGTCACAGCACTTCATGCCCACAAGCATGCTGTTACACCAGAAGCCGTAGCTGAGGCTTTGGCAATAGGTGTAGTCTACCATCCGTGGACAGTGAATGAGCCGGAGGAAATGAAGCGTCTGCTGGAGGCTGGGGTGAGCGGCATTATCACGGACTATCCTGATCGGTTGTCGCACATTTTAGCTTCCCGTTCGTCCTGATCGGAAGCAAACTGAACTGAAGCGAAAAGACTCTCCTGCACGCACTCATGTTTATGAGGCGAAGAAGAGTCTTTTTTTTGAGAACCTGATTCCTTTCCTACTTGATGCCAAGTCGCATACGGTAGCTGAACAGGATATCCAGTGTTTTGCCCTGAAAATGATCCTCTACCTGTTTCACAAAGCGTGCCAAATCGTCATCCAGTGTCCGGTTGCCGAGCTTGAAGACACTCTGAATGCCACCTTGGCTCAGAGCAAGCCCTGTATAGCGAGCGGCGTCACACTGCTCACGATTATGGAAGACAATTTCCCGGGTGTAGCGAAATTGTCCGCTGCGCTGCAGATTAGCCAAATGTTGATCCTTGCTCCATTTGTGGGCTTGTTGCTCTACAGGGGTTACCTGCTCCAAAATGGCATCCGCTTTGGCGATAAGCTCTATATACGCCTGCTCTATCTGCCATTGCAGCACCGGAGGCCAGTCACAGTCATAGGCTGCGAACACGCCGCCCTGAGCCAAGACTCTGCCCGCTTCCTGGAGCGTGCTCTCAGGGTCCATCCAGTGAAAGGACTGAGAGCAGGTGATGACGTCTACAGTTCCATCCTCAAAAGGCAGGCTGTTGGAGAACCCGCTTTGGAAGGAGATGGTTGCTGCTGTTGTCGTTCCTGCTGCCTCTAGCTTGCGCTCAGCTTTTCCTCTCATGTCAGGGTTAGGCTCAATGCCGACGATCTGCCGAGCTGCGTCTTTCCAGATGAAGGTCGAAAGCCCTGTACCACAGCCAATATCGACCACAAGCTCTACGTTTCGTTCCAAATAGCGGCTGATGATTTCCACGACGAGTGACGGTGCTTCTGGGCGATGCTGATCATAGTTGTCGGCAAAACCACTGAAACGGTCCACGTTACTTTGCAGATTTCCTTCAGGTATCATAAGAGCTTTTTCCTCCTTGGCCTCGACCGGGTGGCCGAGCAGATTCCGATGCTGCTGTACTCTTACATTGTACAGTTTTATATGTTTATTCATCTACTGTTGTGATTGCACAGCAACTATCGGATTTCAGAGGAGATTTCCCTATTTTATCGTGAAGCCAGCGCTTCACGTATCATGGAGTCCAGCATAGGGCGCAAATCTGCGCGCTGCATGCCCATGTGGAGCACGGCTTCCAGATATCCAGCCTTATCACCAATATCATAACGCGTGCCTTCCAGTTCTAGGGCAAGGAGTTGGTTCTGTAATGCTACCTGATGGAGGGCATCTGTCAGTTGGTATTCACCACCCGCACCGGTGGACATATTTTCCAATATGGAGAAAATGGAAGGCTCCAATACATACCGTCCAATGACTGCCTGCCGTGAAGGAGCATTTGCAGGGGAAGGCTTTTCAACAAGTCCACCGACTTCGTGTATAAGGCCATTCTGGTGGGTGGAGTCAATAATGCCGTATTTACTTACATCCTGTTCTTCTACCGTACGCACGCCGACCACTTGCTTGCCCGTCGCCTCGTAGACATCCATCATTTGACGAATGGCCGGGGTAGAGGAATTCATAATATCATCACCCAGCAATACAGCGAAGGGCTCATCGCCAATGAACTGACGGGCACAGCGTACTGCATGTCCCAAGCCGAGGGGTTCTTTTTGACGGATATAGTGAATGACTGCTTTGCCCCCGATACTTTGAACCTCACGCAGAAGGTCGTACTTACCTTTGCTCTCCAGCACTTGCTCCAATTCCACAGATTTGTCAAAATGATCTTCGATGGCTTTCTTATTGCGACCCGTGACGATTATGATGCTTTCAATCCCGGACTTGATGGCTTCTTCTACGATATATTGAATAGCCGGCTTGTCGACTATTGGAAGCATCTCTTTGGGTAAAGCTTTTGTGGCAGGCAGAAAACGGGTTCCTAGTCCGGCGGCTGGAATAACGGCTTTTGTAATTTTTCTCATAGAGATTCACTTTCCTTTCGGGATGGGGAACCAAATACCCAGTATCGGCTCCCGATATAATTAATGATCATTCCGGCTGCGGTGGCGATCAGCTTGCATAAGGCAAGAGGCAGCTCGGTTCCAGCGTGAAGCAGTTGCAATAATAAGGCGGTTAGACCCAATACGATCAGGTTGATGACGATAAATTTAGGTAATTGACTTTTGTTAGTATCGTCTGGTCGTTGTTTGTTGAATGTCCATTTGCTGTTTAAAATATAACTGTTGGCTGTGCCGCAGCTATACGAAATGATCTGTGCCACCAGGACCGGAACCCCGGCCCAGGCCAGTAGCATAAAAATGATGTAATCTACGCCCGTATTGACCAATCCTACCATGCCAAAACGGATTATAGGAAGCAGCGGGGCAATGCGACTTTTCATGGGTTATGCTCCATGACCGGATTTGGGGCCGGGATATACCGCACTGTTGCCGCGTACTGTACGTCCGGCAGAAATCAGACTGTCTCGGGCTCCTTGATACAGGGAGTCACGTTGTTCAGGAGCTTTCTTGGCATGTGTCGGTCCGTTTTCGTATTGTCCACCCAGATGCTCACGTACAATGTAGAGCGGACGGGCTTTGGTCTCATCATAAATCCGTCCTACATACTCACCCATAATACCGAGAATGATCAGGATTACACCGTCAAAGATCAGGCTGATGCTAATCATGGACGACCAGCCCTTCATCACGTAGGAATCGGTGAAAAAGTTGAGGAATAACACGTACATCAGATACAGGAAGCCGGACATCGACAGCAGTGCTCCAATGTAACCCGCCAGCTTGAGTGGTTTAATCGAAAAGGATGTGATCCCGTCCAGGCTGAGCTTGATCATGCGTTTCAGCGGATACTTGGTTTCGCCTGCGAGCCGCTCATCGCGCTCATACTCAACAGCAGTTTGCTTGAAGCCGATCCAGCTGACCAATCCACGGACAAATCGGTTATTTTCCGGCAGTCGCTTTAATTCATCTATAACCTTGCGGTCCATCAGGCGGAAGTCCCCGGTGTCCACCGGGATATTGATGTCCGTGGAGGCTTTGAGCACACGGTAGAAGAGGCTGGCCGACCATTTCTTGAAGCGAGTTTCGCCATTGCGTTTCAGCCGTTTGGCGTAGACCACCTCATAGCCTTCCTTCCATTTGCTAGCCATCTCAACAATTAGCTCAGGTGGGTCCTGGAGATCGGCGTCAATGACGACGACCGCCTCTCCCACCGCATAATCCATCCCGGCGGTAATGGCCAGCTGATGACCGAAATTGCGGGAAAAATCAATCAATACAATGGTGTCATCTCTGAGACTGAATTCCTTGATGAGCTGGACGCTGCGGTCCGAACTCCCATCATTTACGAAGATCAGCTCGTAGGGCTCGCCCATCGAGCCCATGACTTGTTTTAGCCGCCGATAGGTTTCAGTAATGACGGCTTCCTCGTTGTACATCGGTATAACTATGGAATAACGAATTTGTTCACTCATGAGTAATTCCTCCCTAATTTATAATGTGATTTCGTATAAAGTACCGCTTCCGCCACGCTCGTCTCCGCCAGGTCCACCTTGGCCATCCTGAGCATTTGAATTGCTGTTCGTTTTGTCGCTTCCGCTGTCGGATGCCTGAACATCTGTACTTGCTTCGCCAGTTGTTGTTTTCCACTCATCTGTAGGGATTACTTTGCCATGATCTTTGATCCATGTGGTGACTTCGGAGTTGCCGCTGTCTGGTCCACCGCCGCCTCCACCATTGATCATGAAGTATTTCACCTGACCGCTTTCGACCAGCGCCTTGATCTTGTCGACGGTATACACCGGATCGGAGGATACAAAGCCGTTCATAATAATCACTTTTTGTCCGGCTTCAATCATGTAAGGAGCGGCTGTTGAATAATTGCTTGCTGCGAAAAGGTAGGTTTCACCTGTGTTATGCTGTTGCAAATAGCTCAACGTTTTTTGATCTAAGCTTTGACTTCCGTTCGGTCCACCCATTCCTCTGGAGCGGGCAGAAGATCTCTGTTCTGTGTCTGTGCTTGTTTGAGTTCCTTCAGCTTGTTGTCCATTGGCGCTTTGGCCTCGATTGCCATCATTGCGGCCTGGCATTCCGCCACCACCGCCACCGCCACCGCCAAATTGAGTCGGCCCTGCTTGTGGAATCATGCTGTTCCCCCCGTAGGTGATCGGTGTCAATGCCCAGTACACAGGGCCGATGAACATTGCGAGTACACTTGTAATGACGGCAAATTTCGTCAGCTTCTCTGATTTCAGTCGTGCTATTACCAGTAACGCTGTGCCAACGATCCCCAAGATTAATACCGCGATGGACCAGCCGCTGCCAATGGTATCGTTGTAATTTTGCAAAACAAACCAGCCAAATACCGAGGTTGCCAATACCGCTGCCGGTAACAGCCAGGAGAGCCAGCTGGAACGCTCGCGATACTGCTGCCACAATTCTACGAATCCAGCTCCAAAGAGCGCTGAAATCGGTGGTGCGAGCATAATCAGGTAATAATGATGAAAGAAGCCGGCTACGCTGAAAAATGCAGCGACAGGAAGGAGCCAGGCCAGCCAGAAGATGATCTCTCTGTGCTTCTGGGTTATATTGCGACGACGAATGCTTGCCAGCAGTCCGATCGAAGCAATCAATGCGAATGGAAGCAGCCAGCTGGCCTGACCTGACAAGGCAGATTGGAATAACCGTAAAGGCCCCTTTTCACCAGTGCCGAACATGCCACCACCGGAATTCCCGCCCGGTCCACCACCAGGACCACCAGGTCCACCTTGCCCGTCGCCAGGACCGCCTTGCCCGTTGCCGCCAAATCCGCCCGGCGGCATTTGGCCACCTGCACCGAATCCACCTGCTGCCGTGTTGTTAGTAGCAGCGTCGCCAGTTGCTGTAGCATCACCCGATGGTGTAGCTGTCTGAGTCTGCTCCGAATTTGTACTGCTGCTATTGGTTGTGGCGTTTTGCTTCCACTCCGAGCGCTGGCCACCACGTCCACCGCCTGTTCCCTGATCTCCTGTCAGACGGGACAGGCCGTTATAGCCAAAGGCCAAATTCAGTACAGAGTTTGTACCGCTGCTTCCCATATAAGGGCGTTGGTCTGCCGGAGTGGAGTCCACCACAACTGCCCAAGAGAGCGATACGATCAGAAGAACCACTGCCGATCCTGCCAGGGTTACCGCTTTACGCTTCCAGTTAAACTTGGAGGCCAGTAGATAAAACAATCCCAAAGCGGGAACGATCATATAGGCTTGCAGCATTTTTTCATTAAAGGCAATGCCTACGACTGCGAAAGCCGCGAGGATCAGCCCGGTTTTGCTATTTTTGATGCCTCTGAACAAAAGCCATGTGGCAAGTAGCAAGGTGAACACCAGCATAGCGTCGATGTTATTTGTGCGGCTGACCGCTACTGCTATCGGTGTAGTTGCCATGGCGAAGGCGGCCAATCGAGCAGCCATCGTACCGAAGCTCGGTTTCACGAGCAGGTAAACGAGCAATACCGACCCGACCTGAGCCAGCGCTTGCGGCAAAATAACGCTCCAGCCGTGCAGCCCGAATATGTAGGCGCTCGCGGTCTGAATCCAGAACACGACTGGCGGTTTGTCTACCGTTACCGATCCGGCAGAATCGAGTGAGGCGAAGAAGAAGTTGTGAAAGTTCTCTAGCATGCTCGCTACGGCCGTCGTGTAGTAGGTGTTGACGTATTTGTCTTGCCAGATGTTGTATCCGTTCAAAAATGCAGATATCAACATGATGATGATCAGGGGGATATCCGCCCTGCTTTTAAACCATTTCTTAATCATGTACATTCCACTCCCTGTGAAAATTCTTTGTATTTATTCCGTTGTTCTAGCCGCTATCTTCAGGACTGCGGAATGACCAGTCGCTTCTGATCTTGGCCCGGTGAACTACCGGCTTGCTATTATCTTGCCAGACGTACCTTAATTGGTTATGAGCGCTCCCTGAACGTTAGCTGAAAGCTTATCAGAGGTGCTTTTTTTACGGCGGGATTCAGGTATATTAGATACAGGTAAAAATGAACCGACTTTTTATAGGGAAAAAATGCGACGTTATGAAAGGGAAGATTAACCATGAAACCAATACACGGAGTTAAAATTATGCTGGCCGACGATGAGCCTCATATTTTGCAATTTTTAGAGCTTGGACTAATTAATGAAGGATATGAAGTCAGAACCGCCGAGAATGGGAGTGATGCGGTTGATCTGGCAAAAGAGTTTCGTCCGCATGTAGCGGTACTGGATGTCATGATGCCTGAAATGAACGGTTTCGAGGTATGTCAAAGTCTCAAGGAGACGGAGGATAATATCGCGGTCATTATGCTGACAGCCAAGGATGATGTGGATGATCGGGTAAAAGGCTTAAAACTCGGCGCGGATGATTATGTTGTAAAGCCTTTTAGCTTTAATGAGCTGCTGGCTCGCATTGAAGCGCGTTTGCGCAACCAGTTTCCCGATCTGCTGGGAGAAGTGGTTCACGGACCCTTTCAAGTGGATGATCGCCGCAAGGAGATTCGCTATCAGGGTCAGGTGCTGGAGCTGTCGCCTACCGAATATGAGCTATTGAAGTTTCTGGTGCTGAACCACGGTATTGTTTTAAGTAAAAGCCGTATTCTGGACCGGGTGTGGGGGTACGATTTTGGGGGCGAGGATAATATCGTTGAAGTGTATATTCGCTCGTTGCGTGAAAAACTTAAAGACAAGGAGCATCGGGTCATTCGTACGCTGCGCGGTGTTGGATACCGTGTGGATCTGCTATGAAGGCGGGGGGCAAACATCGGAGCAAATATGGACTCCGTTCTCTCCGGTCCCAGCTTTTAGCCAGAACATTGCTTATTTTGGCTCTGATGCTCGTATTGATCGGCTTTCTACAATATTTTCTGATGAAAGATTTTCTGTATCGGAGTCGTGCAGATGCTATGGGAACGCAGTTAAACTCCATTCCTGCTGATTTATTGATTAGGGACTCGCAAGAGCAGAGTGGGGGTGTTGCTCCCCAGGGAGGAAACAATCGAAGGGATGATCGACCGGGGCCGTTCCTGTTTTGGCCGGATATGTCGCTCGCAGCTATAGGCATAGATGGAACCTTCCGGAGCTTGTCCAGTGAAAACGGACTTAACCCACCGCGTCTCACCACTGAGCAGTATCAAGCGATGCAGCAGAGCAAGCGCATGCGTCATGGCTATCAATTGATCACGGATGCTCAAGGGAATGAGCAACTGGTTGTGTTCCGCCCGCTTGGCCCGCCTGACCGCTCGTCAGGTTTGCTTCAAATGGGCGTATCCACGACTTCCATGCAAGAGCAGCTGATTAATCAGCTCCGTACCTTTATTTTATTGTCTCTGATTGCGCTTGCGATTGGTCTGGCCCTCATGCTTCCTGTGCTGCGCCGTACGTTGGTGCCCCTTTCGCGGATGGTTGAGGCGGTCAAACGTATTGATGCCGGGAATCTGGACGAGCGTTTTGACGCCGAGCAGGGCCAGTATGAAGTGGATCGGTTGGCGGTTTCATTTAATGGAATGCTGGAACGGCTGGAGCATTCATTTGCTGCAGAGCGGGAGTTGCAGATGCAGATGAGACGATTCATAGCGGATGCTTCTCATGAGCTACGAACCCCGCTCACGTCGATCCACGGCTTTTTGGAGGTATTGCTTCGCGGGGCGGCAGCCAATCCCAAGCAGCTTCAGTCCGCACTAGAAAGTATGTATGGAGAATCCAAGCGGATGAATAAACTTGTCTCCGACTTGCTGTTGCTGGCTAAGCTGGACCGAACGCCGGAGTTGAAGCTGGAATGCATATCGCTGGATGGGTTGCTGCTGGAAATGAAACCACAGCTTCTCATGCTGGCAGGCACGCGTAAGGTGGTTTTTGATATGACGGCAGGTGTACGGGTGCTGGCAGAGGGGGATAAAATCAAGCAGGTGGTGCTCAATCTGTTCCACAATGCTGTTCAGCATACGGACCTGGAGAACGGTGTGATCCATGTGAATTTGTCCGCCAGCAAGAAGTTGGCGGATATCCAAATTCGTGATAACGGACCAGGCATGAGTCAAGAACAGCTGGAGCGGATATTTGAGCGATTTTATCGTGGAGATGAATCACGTACACGCAGCTCGGGCGGAGCGGGGCTTGGCTTGGCTATTACAGAGTCTATCGTGGAAGCGCACGGCGGAAACATCACAGCCGAAAGTACACTGGGAGTCGGTAGTGTATTCAAAGTAACGCTGCCTTTAGCAGGAACGGTATAGTATTGTACATGATGGCGCAAGCTAAAAACAGCCTCCCGAACCGCAGCTTTACTTGTTACACGGCTCGGGAGGCTTTTGAGTTGTTAGTTAATCAGTGCAGCTTTTTGTAAAAGCACATGCAGCACTTTGGCGGATGCCTCACGTGTTGTAGGTGCATTCGGCTTGAAGTAGGAGGAGTTTTGAATCGTTTCTCCGTTGATAATACCTGCTGCACTCACTTTTTCAATGCTGTCCTTGGCATAGCCTGCAAAGGATGAAGCATCATGATACGGTGTACGTGCAGGGCCATCGACGGGGGCTTTAATTTGAAGCAGGTCTACAGCTTTACCCAGTATGACAGCAATTTCCTGACGACTGATATTAGCGTTCGGATCAAACTTGTCGCTGTTGCGGCCTGTAATCAATCCGGCTTCATAAGCGGCCGCCACATCGCCGGTATACCAGCTGCCTGCAGGAATATCACTGAATGGCGCAGCAGTGCCTGGTGTCAGGCCAAGTGCCCGGGTTGTCAGAGCTGCAAATTCTGCCCGTGTCACGTTTTTTTTCGGTGAGAAAGTTGTATCGGTTGTACCGTTAATCAGCAGCTTGTTCGCTAATGATTGAATTTCGGATTGGGCATACGATGTTGAAATGTCTTCGAAGCTGACAGGACGCGTCGCTGCCGCATACGTCGAGAAGCCCGGACGGCTTACCTTGACAACGGTAGATCCATCTGCCTGCTTGGTAAAGACGGATGGAACAGGATATATATTTCCGTTCGCTGTATAGAGCACACCGGCTGTACTCGGCTCAATTTGTCCTGGTACGGTAAAGGAACGGGTAATAAACTGCCCTGGAGCAATTTTGAGTGGTTGACTCTTGCCGCCAGTAATAACGTTAGCTTCAAACCCTACCGGTGTACCGATCACGGTCAAGCCTTTCAGCTTGTCTGTAAATGCGCTGCTATCCTGGGCCTGGCTGCTGATAACCACTTCAATGCCTGCACCTGCAGGAGCATTTTTCAGAACGGATATCGGCAAGGCCAGGGATGAACCTGTATGGCTGACAATCAGGCTGCTTCCTGCCGGAGCTTTGCCCAGCGTTGCCAGTTGTGCAGAAGTGAGCGCTGCTTTGGTTGTTTGGCCCGCCTGGCTGGCAGCTGATAATACGATAGCTGCTGGGCTGGAGCCTGCTGCCGTGACGGCAGCCTGCAAGTCTGCATCGGTTACTGTCAGCGATTGTACATTATTGTTGACCGCAACGGCTGTAGTCACAGCTTTGACAGCCTGTCCTTGCTTCACTACGGTTTGAAGTGAAGGAGCAGATGTAGCGACAGGAGTGGATGTGTTGGCTGCAGCAGAAGGTGTCGTATTGCTTCTGCCGCCACCACCACCACCTCCGCCGCCGCTACTGCCGGAAGAAGTATTATCCACTCGGATAGATATCATAGCGGTGAAGAATTTAGGGCCGTTTGTATTGGACTCAACTTCGCCTTTTGCATTCAGTTCAGGAGCACTTACTTCCAGCTTGTACACGCCGTCCTTCAAATGCTGAATGGCGAGCTGACCGCTAGCGTCCAGAACAGGCATTCCATTGGAATCAAATTCAACGTAGCTTCCATCGATATTATTGAAGGAGTATGCGCCTTGTTTGAGGCGGGCGTTTGCTCCTTGCTCCTTGGTAGTTGTAATTCCGTTGATCTGACCGATTAGCTTATCATCCAAACCATATATATAAAGTCCGATCTGGTTCGTTTTATCCGTAGTCAGGCGGAAAGTAAGATCTGCTGAGCGTTGAGTAGTTGTTCGATTTGGATAAATAATCGGGTTGTTGATGCTCAGATCCTGCAAACCGAAGCCTGTTGCCGGATTTTCTTTGCCGACATGAACGACGAATGGCAGATGTAGTGTTGGCAGTCCGGCGCTTTTCAGCATAACTTCCCCTTCATATACACCTGTGGCTGCTCCCGAATTGGGTTGTACAGACAGGAAGAATGGCTGGGATTTACCTGGTTCCGCCGAGATTGCGCCATTCGCGCCGACACCTTGCAGCTGCACGGCAATGTTGCTCACGTCAGGTGTAGCAATTGGTTTCGTGGGATCAGAGGTTACATTTTTATGCAAAATGTAGCTGGCTTCATATTTTACAGGGCTAGCGGACAAATTTTTGAGCTGAAGCTGAATTTGCTTCGCATCACTACCTGGTCGCATCACCCCGAAGCTGGCGGAAGGATTGTAATTCACAACCTCCTGCCGATTAAAGTTTTTGTCGAGAATCGTAATCTTTTCGACAGTTTCCAGCAGGGCTGGCGTCTGAATTGCATTCGCGATGTTTACAAGGCCTGCACCTTGGGAATACACATCATATTGGATCTTATCCTCATTAAAAAGTGTAACCGAAGTGTTTGCGAGAGCAGCACGGATATCGAAAGGTGTCCAGTTTGGATGCTGCTGCTTCAACAGCACAGCAAGTCCGGCCACATGTGGAGAGGCCATACTGGTTCCGTTGCTGCGTTTGTAAGCATGCTCATAAGAAGCATCCGGGTAGAACTTGGCGAAGGCAGGATAGGTTGACATAATGCCAACACCCGGTGCGCTCACATCCGGCTTGATACTAAGCAGCTCATCTCCGTTTGGTCCGCGGGAGCTGAATGCGGCCATGGTATTGCCTGCATTATCTGTCCGAATATAATCTTTTCCAAAACTGATAAAGAATTTCTGTTTGCTGTTTTGGCTTTCAATGATTTGTCTTGCCAGCGCCCGGCCTTCCTTTCCTATCATGTCAAAGGTAGGGATGTAATCCACACCATCACCCTGATTTGAATTAATGTAACCGTCGTAACCAGGGATAGCTTCGTTCAGATTGGCTTGAGTGCTGTCGTCAGATTTGGGTTGACCATTAAAAATAATAATAGCCTTCGCACCATTTTGTTGTGCGTTCGCGATTTTGTCTACGAAGCCCAGGGCGCCACGTGAAACGATTACAACTTTACCTTGTACATCTTTAGAAGTGAAATCATCCGGATATCCCAAATTGGCATATACTAATTCCAATGGTTCTGTCCCTAAAATAGAAGCGAAATCCTCATGAAACGTTTGCCAACTCATCGTGTTAAGATTGTAGTAGGTATCTGATGTAACTGTCATAAGCTTCCCATCATTTCCATAGGTAGAAAAATTAACCGATGCTCTATTAGAGTAGCTATGGCTCGGAGAAGTTGCTGCACCGACGGAAATTGCCAACTGGGATGTTGCGGGGGAACCCATCGAATAGAAATATGGGCCTTCCTGCGCAGCATTACCGTTCGCAACGACCGCAACTACGCCGGAAAGCACGGCATTATTGATGGCAATGGAGTCCGGAGAGTTCGGGTCTTTCTCAGAGTCGGAGCCGAGTGACAGGTTAATAACGTTCATGCCGTCTTTGACAGCGCGCTCAATACCGTCAATGACCTGTGCGGAGGAACCGGAGGAGCGCCCCGTCTTGGCATTGCGTCCAAGCACTTTATAAACGTATAAGTCCGATTTATAGGCAATGCCTTTTTGCACAATTTCCGAAGACGTATTCGCTGCTTGACCAGCGATTGTACCGGAGACGTGAGTACCGTGTGTTGTTCCGCTAAAACCTGTGCCATAGGGGTCGTTCTCTTTATCAAGCAATGGTTCCTCGTAAGGATCGTTATCCTGCTCAAAAGAGTCATATCCACCCTTGTAAGCCGCTTTCAAATCCGGATGCTCATAATCGATACCGGTATCGATAACCCCGACCTTGATTCCTTCACCTGTTAATCCTTTTGCCCAGGCTTCGGGAACACCAATTTGATCCAGCGGTGCATTGTCATAGGTTGCTTCATTGGCTGTAAGTGTTGGTGGGTCCTGTACGGGGATAGAATAATATGTTTTGTTTTCGTGAATGGACTTTACGCCTGGCAGTTTAGCCAGTTCAGGAATTTTATTGGCTGGCAGCGTGACCTCCAAGCCATTAAGCACCGTGTTGTATTGGTAATTCACCTGAAGAGAAATACCGTGCTCTGCGGCTTCGTCCACGAATGTGGTTTGTTCCGTGTCAATAGCGGCTTCGGCTTTTTGCTCAGACTGGGCAGTGAAGGCTCGGGCGACTGACCGTGCGGCGTACTTGTCCACGGCTATAGGCTCACCATCAAGCTGCACAATGACCCTGACCTGGCGGGAAGAATCCGTGCTCAGCTCTGGCGAGATGAAGGCCGGAGCTGCCTCGACTGTCAATGCCTCCTGGGCTTTCAAAAACGAACCGATTTGCAGATCTGCGGTAGCAGCAGAGCTGATAGACGGCAGAGACAAGCTTACCGTCAAGGCAAGAGCGAGTGATACGACAGGTATCTTTCTCAAAACGATCGGCTTTTTCAAAGATTTCCCTCTTTTCAATCAAAATATGATATGTCTACATACTAGGATTTGAAGCCACTGCCGCTGTTCTTACGCCTCCCTTAATAACAAAAATAATAGAATTGACCACTGGTGACTAACTTGCCAGTTTTGAGGCATATCTTACCATATGGGTGGGATATATTACTATACGTTTTTAATATTTTTAGAAAAATTAAGGGGAATTTCATGTATATATTCCATGGAAGTGTTATGAGTTTACTAGATTATTTTTGAAATTGTTCGAAGGGGAATGGGAGAATGCGAGATTTAATGATATAATCTGCATTGGAATTGTTGAGTTTCACAATCATGTAAAATGATTAACGCAAAGGAGTCGATTATGTTGGCAAAAACGTTGATTTTCGGGCATAAAAATCCGGATACGGATACCATTTGCTCAGCTATTGCTTATGCACATTTGAAAACCAAACTGGGTGCGGACGTAGAGCCGGTCCGTCTGGGTGAGGTAAACGGGGAAACGCAGTATGCACTGGATTATTTCAAAGTGAGCGCACCGCGTCTGGTTGAGCAGGTTGCTGAAGAAACGGACAGCGTCATTCTGGTCGATCATAATGAACGCCAGCAAAGTGCTGTTGATATTGACAAAGTAACGGTAACTGAAGTCATCGACCATCACCGGATCGCTAACTTTGAAACAAGCCAGCCGTTATACTTCCGTGCTGAACCTGTGGGCTGCACCGCTACCATTTTGAACAAGCTTTACAAGGAAAACGGTGTTGCGGTTCCGAAAGAAATCGCAGGTTTGATGTTGTCGGCGATCATTTCGGATTCCCTGCTGTTCAAATCCCCAACCTGCACCGATCAAGACGTAGCTGCTGCTCGTGAGCTGGCTGAAATTGCTGGTGTAGATGCAGATCGTTACGGTTTTGATTTGCTTAAAGCGGGTGCTGATTTGAGCGGTCACACGATTGAGCAGCTGGTAAGTCTGGATGCAAAGGAATTCCAGATGAACGGACGCAAAGTGGAAATTGCACAGGTGAACGCGGTAGACGTGAACGACGTGTTATCCCGCCAAGCTGAACTGGAAGCTGCCTTGTCCCAAACCATTGAAGCCAAAAACCTGGATCTGTTCCTGTTCGTCGTAACGGATATCGTGAACAGTGATTCCATTGGTATTGCGCTGGGAAGCCAGGCACAAGCGGTTGAAAAAGCCTACAATGTGCAGCTGGACGACAACAAAGCTGTTCTGAAAGGCGTTGTATCCCGCAAATCGCAAATCGTCCCTGTATTGACAGACGCCTTTAACAGTCTGTAAATTTCATAGATTGGGATGGCAAGCTACACGCATGCGCGACTATCGGGCTCAGGATGCATGTTAGCTGCCATTACGAAAATAAGCCTCTTAAACCCAACTGCGTCAAAGCAGGTGGAAGCAGGAGGCTTATTTTTTCTTTAGTCTTCATACCATTTGTCTCCCGTCATTTTGGGGTCTGTCAGACCATAGCCTTTAACATCTTCAAAGGCGGAACGTACGTGAGATAAATAGGTTTGAAACTGATTAATTTCCGATTCACTAAAGTCCGACATCAGACGTGAGGCCAGTCCTATGAAAAAAGGGTCCATCTGTTTAATTTTCCCTCTCCCTTTGTCATTCAGGGAAACAAACACGCCTCGTTTGTCATTGGGATCATCGTACTTGTTAATGTATCCATCCTGTTCAAGGGAAATAACCATAGAACTGATTGCTGCCCGGCTTACACCCATCTTTTCAGCCAAGGTAGAAGGAGAAGACATTTCATCCCTTTGCGCAGAGAGTACACAAAGCGCTATATATTGCCCGTAGGAGAGACCAAATTCACGCGAGCGTTTCTCCATGTTTTTACGTATTTCATATGTTATGGAAAATAAATCCACTAAAACGCCAATCGGCTTGTTGCCACCCGGAAACAAATTATAAGCCAGTTGACGAATTTCGGAGTCCAAGAAAAAGAACATACGATTCACCTCAATGTAGTTAATTAGTTAACTGTAATTTAATTAACCACTGGTTGCAATGATTTATACAAACTTTATTCCGCATTTTTTTTGAAAGTGTATCTGCCAAGCGTCATATCCAAGGGCCGATGCACTGTTCAATGTTCTGATTGACAAAGGCTTGTATGGAGGGCTGGCGAAGGGTGCGTCCTTCCTGCCATCGCCACTCACTATATTGAACCTTGGCGGTATACATGGGCTGCACCCAAATTGCGTCTTGATGACGATCCGGTTTATTGACAAAAGGTCGCTCCGAAATCGTATGTGGCATGAGGCGCTCGGTAAGCTGACGCCAATCTTCCCGAGTCAGCTTGCCCGTACCTGCATGTCCAATGTATCGCAGCTTTCCCTGCTTATCATACTGACCCAGCAGTACAGCATTAATAACGCCACCGTTTAGGGTATAGCCTCCGATGATGGCAATGAGATCGCCATAATTTTTGACCTTGATCCATCGTCCGTCCTGCCCACCCAATGTGTATGAGCTGTCCAACCTTTTACATACGATGCCCTCCATACCTTGGCTGCACATGACCTGGAATAGCGCTTGTCCGTCAGGATGGGCAGGAGCCAGTTGGATCCGTTCATTTGGTATTATGATCTGCTGCAGCAGATCAAGCCTTTCTTGCAACGATCTGCGATGAACCCACTCCCCGTTCAGATAAACAATATCAAACAGCATATAGGTGGCGGGCACAGCTCTATAGGCTGCTTGAATCCGATCCGTTCGGCGAATCAGATCGCGTCGCATGATTTCATGGAATGATGGCTTGCCATCGGCACCGAGTGCGATCATTTCCCCGTCCAGTATGACCGAGTCTGCCCGACAGTAGGAGGAAAAGGGAGCCAGCTCCGGGTACAAAGGCGTTCGTTCATGCTGCTTGCGGTTGAACAGACGCGTGCTGCCATGGTCGTGATACGTCAAAATTCTCGTGCCGTCCCATTTTATTTCGTAACGCCAAAGATTTTTATCTACAGGAATTTCTTCACTTTGCTCGGGTTCAAACGGGATGACAGGCTTCATTTCCGAATGCAAATGCGACACCTCCCTTAGCCTTTGTACAATACATGTAGTGTCGACGACAGGTCTTTTTTTATGTATAAGATGTTTCGCTGGTCCCCAAATCGGGGAATGATAAGGATATCCTGCATTACAGGATTTTTTTTCAGGTAGAAAGGGGAGCGGTTGCATGAGGCAAATTCGTGAGGAGGACCATGCGGTAGTCATGGTGGAGGATGGACAGGTGGTTGCAGAAGTAGGCTATAAATCCATAGATGACCACTCTTTGGTCATTGACCATACATTTGTATCGGAGCAGCTGCGAGGGCAAAAGATCGGCAAGGAACTGATCGACAAGGTTGTGGACATGGCGAGGGATCAGCATAAAAAGGTTGTTCCAGCTTGCTCCTATGCGCTGGCCTTGTTCAAGCGCCATCAGGAATACAGTGACGTTTGGCAGCAGTAAATGCGGGACATGGCTCAGGTGTACAATCGTCGCCGCAACACCGGATCAGGTAATCAGACCTTCCGGTGTTTTTTGGTGTAGCACATTTTCAGACAGAACGCTGTGAAATTGTTCATACTGTTGTCACTTCACAGGCTGTACTTGTGTTCTATATAATATATTAAGGTTATGACTCTGACAGAAAATGAAAACCTGAATTTGAACGAAGGAGACGCTTATTATGAGTAAAGCGAGTGAGGACAAGCAGTATGTTCCAACGAGCAATCGTAATTTTACAGCCTTGATTATCACCGTTTCCATTATAGCCAACGTGATTATTTTGCTGCTATTCTTTTCGCCGATCGGATACCAGGGAGGTGTAAGCTTCGATATCACGATTTTCCCAAGGCTAAATGCGATTTTTAACAGCTTCACCTTTATTTTTCTGGTGGCTGCGCTGATTGCTATTTTCAAAAAGAACATCAAGGTGCATAAAACTTTTATTTTGCTGGCCTTTGCCAGTACCGTTTTATTTTTATTTTCCTATCTGACCTTCCACTACATTTCGCCGGAAACTGCAAAATATGGCGGGGTGGGGATTCTTCGGCCGATCTACTTTACGCTGCTGATTTCCCATAGCATCCTAGCGGCAGTTATCGTACCGCTGGCGCTGTTCACGGTTGTTTGGGGATGGACCATGCAGGTGGCCAAGCACCGCAAAATTGCGCGCTGGACCATGCCAATTTGGCTGTATGTCAGCTTGACCGGGGTGCTCGTGTACGTATTTATGGCTCCTTATTATTAATAGCTAACCTTGATTCAACCCTCCGTAGGTTCAATGAAGCAAAAAAGACGTCTCTGCTGTCTGAGGCGTCTTTTTTATGCTTATATAAGCCAAACGCGAAAAACGAACACAAGAAAAATTATTCCTTCTTAATTTATTTTATTGAAAAAATGTTCCTTCTCTACCGGCAATTCTGTTATAATTTACCTTAATCAACTAAGAACAAGGGGGTCACCATGTGATAAAGAAAGCGAAAGGCAGGTTGCGGTTGCTTGTATCTATGCTGGCGCTGGTTGTACTGCTAAGCAGCTGCGGTGGCGGAAGCTCAAAACCGGAAAACGTAAACGGGGAGAAAGTGACATTGCAATTTTGGACGATTGCGTTACAACCCACATTTACCCCGTATTTTAACCGAGTGATTGCCGATTATGAGCAGAAGAACCCCGATGTCAAAATTGACTGGAAGGACTACCCTTACGATGCGGTGACCAACAAGCTGTTGACGAGTATTGCTAGCGGGAGCAGTCCGGATGTGGTCAATCTCAATACGGAATTCGCCAGCCAAATGGGCTCCAAGGGTGCTGTTGTTGATATGAATGAGTATTTGTCCCCAGAGGAGAAGGCTGCTTATTTCGAAGGTATCTATAATTCCACAGTCATTAATGGAAAGGCTTACGCATTACCTTGGTATACGGGCACGGAAGTGCTTTACATGAATACGAAACTGGTGAAGGCTGCCGGATTGGACCCTGCCCATCCGCCCAAAACACGGGAAGAGCTGTCAGAATGGGGCCGCCAGGTCAACAGAAAATTAGGCAAAGCAGGTTATGCGCAGCAGCTTGTATCCAAGCTTTTTGCCATAGATGGCATTCCGATTTTGAATAAAGAAAAGACTGCCGCTGCGTTCAATACGCCGGAAGCGGTCACTATGATCAATAATCTAAAAAAACAAATGGAAGATGGCGTCATCCTTAAAGAAGACGCTGATTTTGCACAGCAAGTGAAATATTATGCCGGAGAGCAGGTTGCTTTCGAGCTGGCAGGCCCAACGTTTATCAATTTTATCAAAACGGCGGCGCCGGACGTATATAAGAACACGATCGCTGTTCCTGTACCTACAGGTAAAGCCGACGTACGACTGTCCAACTCCATGGACCTGGTCGTACCGACCAAGTCTGCTCATGTGAATGAAGCGGTGAAGTTTGCTGTTTTCCTGACAAATGCGGAGAGCCAGACGGCTTTTTCCAAAGCGGCTAATACGCTGCCTTCTACAAAGGATTCCATTAAAGACCCGTACTTCACGCAGTCAGATCAATCACTGGAAGCACAGGCGAAGGTGGTATCTGCGCAAAGCCTGGATAAGGCGACAGACTACATGGTCGGTGTGCCTAATGCCAAGGACGTGAACAGTGCTGTTACACGTGCTTTTCAGAATATTTTATTAAACGGAACGGACACGAAGCAAACGCTCACTGCTTTGGAGGAGGAAGTGAATGACATTTTAAAGCAGTAGGCTCAGCAGGGGAGTGAAGTGAATGCTCCCCTGTTCATTTAACAAAAACGGGTGGTGATGCAGCATGATCAAATGGTTGAGGTCGGAATCCTTTACGGCCTGGGCCTTTATGACGCCGGGACTGTTGTTGCTTGCCGTCTTTGTATTTTGGCCTATTATCTACAGCATCCCGCTGGCCTTGACGGACTATTCGGTCATATCGGATACCCATTATGTCGGTCTCGCTAATTTCGAGGCAGCGTTTAAGGACCGCAACTTCCTCATTTCGGTCTGGAACTCATTAGTGTATGTGCTCATTGTTCCCTTTCTCCAGATTTTCTCCATCCTGATGGCTGTGCTGGTGAATAGCCGTATACCGGCCATTAAAATATTTCGAACGACCTATTACATTCCTGTCGTAACTTCCATGGTAGCCGTGGCCTTAATATGGAGCTGGCTGCTGGGCAATAACAGCGTCGTGAACTATCTGCTCATCAAGGTCGGCATAATCAGCAGGGAGATACACTGGTTATCGGACAGTAATTTGGCCTTGTATGTACTCATGTTCATCACGATGTGGAAGGGACTCGGGTATTATATGATGCTCTATCTGGCAGGCTTACAGAACATTCCACAAGATCTGTACGAAGCTGCCAGAGTGGATGGGGCAAGCCGCTGGCGGCTGATCGTTCATATAACCCTACCGTTATTAAGGCCCTACATCCTGTTTTGCACACTCATTTCGCTTATGGCGGCTATTCGTGTATTTGACGAAGTGTATGTGCTGACCAAGGGTGGGCCGGGGACGGCCACGTTGACCTCCAGCTTGTATATTTTCCAAAAAGGGATGGAGCAGTTTAACTTTGGTTATGCCTCGGCGCTTGGCTTGATTGTCGGCGCAGTGATTGGGGTGCTCAGTATTATCGTATTCCGATTCAATAGGAAAGGTGGTGTCAATCCCTATTGATGACTCTACAAAATGACCAAAAGCTACACTCACCCCTTCCGAAAAACAAAAATAGCCGGATCACACGCAGCCTGGGGCGAATGGTGAGAATGATGGTGATCTATGTATTGCTGGTGCTGCTCGCTCTTTTTTTAATGGGACCGTTTCTGTGGCTGCTTAGCGTATCGCTCATGCCGGGCCGCAACATTTTTTCATCGCCGCCCGCCATTTTCCCGACCTTTATTGATTTTGACAATTATGTTCAGGTGTGGCAGTTTATGAATTTTCCAAAGTATATCCTGAATACGGTGATTATTACAGTGCTGGGTGTTGTGCTTAATGTAATACTCGCCAGCCTGACGGGATATCCCTTGGCCGTATTTCATTTTAAGGGTAAAAACCTGGTGTTTACACTGCTGATTGCCACGATGATTATTCCTTCTTACACCGCATTTATTGTGCATTATTTGACCATTCAAGGACTTCATCTGGGCAACACCTATTTGGGTGTGGTACTGCCCGGAGCGGTCTCAGTGTTTAACATTTTTCTGATGCGGCAGACGTTTATTCATATTCCTACCGATGTGCGTGATTCCGGCAAAATGGATGGCGCTTCGGAGTTTCGAATCTGGTGGCAGCTGGTGCTTCCGTTGGTGAAGCCGGCGCTCGCCGTGATTTCTTTGCTGGAGGCCATGTCGTTCTGGAACAGCTTTCTGTGGCCTATCGTTATTTTGAACGACACGGAGCTATACCCGCTTGCGGCTGCGCTCACCTATCTCAACGGCCAATTTGCCTATAACTTCGGCTGGATTGCAGCGGGCACGATGATTTCAGTGCTGCCGATTATTATATTGTTCCTGTTTACGCAGCGCTACTATATGGAAGGTCTGGCAGGAGCGGTGAAAGGCTAGGCTGGAAATTCCCGCTACAGATAGCCCGTGAATGGAAGGAGAGGCGATTGCAATGGGATTAACACCGCAGGAGATTCAATATTATTTTCGGGATGCATATGACAGTGGAGAAAAACTGGTTGTACCTGAACCGCGTCTGATCTGTGAGCTGTCCTCCCGCTTTGCGATGAATCAGGAGTATGAAGGTGTGTTGGACCCCGAGGGACCGATCAAGCTGATTTTGCCTCCGGGACCGGGTGTGCCGACTGAAACACGAGGCAGCGTGCAGCTGGTACTGGAGTATGATGGAGCACTCGTTGCAGACGGATATCGTCTGGAGATTCAGAAGGAGGGCCGGATTGAAATCCATGCTTCCAATAAAAGAGGGCTCAAATACGGCATGGATGCCCTGCATCTCCTGCTTCAGGTTGAACAGGAGCGATGTACTCTGCCCGTGATATCTCTGAGAGATGAGCCTTCATTTCCGGTCAGAGGAATTATTGAAGGCTTTTACGGAGAGCCGTGGAGCTTCGCAGATCGGCTGGATGCCGTCTCTTTTATGGCTGCGCATCGGATGAACACGTTTATGTATGCCCCCAAGGATGATCCGTATCATCGCGAGCTATGGCGGGAGCCGTATCCTGAGGATACATTTGCACAGATTCGCGAATTAAAAGAAGCCTGCGACCGGAATGAGGTTGATTTTCATTACTGTATCAGTCCAGGGAATGATCTGAGCTTTGGCAGCGATGAAGATTTTGCTAGGCTGACAGAAAAGCTGGCGGCTGTGGTAGCTATTGGCGTAAGGCACTTTGCTGTCTTAATGGATGATATTGACTATGTGCTAAAAGGGGAAAACCGACATTTGCTGGGTCGCTCGGGTCACGCTCATGTCTTTTTGACCAACAAGGTGCATACATGGCTGACCGAGCGGCTGCCTGAGTTTACACTGACGGTGTGCCCTTCGGAGTACTGGTCGTATTGGGATACGGAATATAAAAAGGATTTCCGTGAGCGCCTGCACCCGGAGATTAAAGTGTTTTGGACGGGGTACTTTGTTTTTGCCCCGCAGATTAGTCGAGAGCATGCCGCTGAGAATCATGCATTCTTTGGGCATGAGCTATGGCTGTGGGATAACATCCCGGTAAATGATTGCGACCGTGATCGCTTGTTTCTCGATCCACTACGTGGAAGGTATTCCAGGCTTCCGGACTGTGGACATACCGGGATGGTAGCCAATCCGATGAATCAATGGGAGTGCTCCAAAGTGACGCTCATTACGATGGCCCACTACATGTGGAACAGTGAGCGGTACATGCCGGAGCTCTCTTGGGCATGGGCTGCGCGTGAGCTGGCGGGCGAGCGCACGGGAGAATTTATGTTTTTCTGCCGTCAAAACAGGAACAGCCGCCTGGGCGGCAACACGTATGAGGACGTGGATTTTGCCTTGCAATCGCGCGATATTCCTGCGCTGGATATGTACTTTGAGCGGCTGCTTCAGGCCGTGAACGTCCTGCGGAACGTACCGGCCGATGACCCTGCGGCCGGGTTCGTGTCCCAGGCAGCGCCATGGCTGGATCGTGCCGAGCTGGACGTGAGCCTGTGGCGAGTGCTGCGACAAGCCGTGCTCAGCAGCGGACGGCAGGATGATGCCCGATCACGGGGGAGCGGCACGCAAAGCGAAGTGACTGGCGGGCAAGAGCCGCCGCCGTTGAAGGACGAAATCATAGCCGAGCTGCGTAGCGGCATAACCGCTTGTCTGGAGGCGACAGCCCGGCTGGGCAGCAATCCGGCTATCCGTGCTGCCGAGCAGTGGGGCTACGTCTGTCAGGATGAACCGGGCAAATATCGGCTTAATCTATAGGCTTTAGCTGTTGGAGAGAAACCAGACAGCGTAATTGCTCTGAAAATCATGACCGCTGTGAGCATAGCCGTAAGCATAACAGTAATTTTCAGGAGAGGTGGAGCGTGTGGTGAAGCCAAACACCCGTGTACTTTTTGTACCGCTGGATGAACGGCCCTGTAATTATGAATTTCCTTATTTATTGGCCCAGGGCACAGATTTGCAAATGGAGCGGCCTCCATTGGAATGGATGGGACAAAAGAAAACCCCCGGCGATACGACCAGACTATGGGCGTGGCTCGAAGAGCGTGCGGCTGCTGCTGATGGAGCCATTATTGCGATGGATACGTTGCTGTACGGTGGAATTGTACCTTCTCGATTGCATGAAATGACGAGTGAGCAGGTCAGAGGCAGGGTGAATCGCCTTCGCAGGCTCAAACAGCTTTATCCGCAGCTGACTTTGTATGCATTTCAACTGATTATGCGTTGTCCACAATACTCTTTGGCTGATGAAGAACCGGATTACTATGCCGATTGGGGGCGTGAGATATTCAGGAAGGGCTTCATTGAGCATCGTCAGGAGCTGGGAATCGCTATCTCAGAGGAAGTGCTTGAATTAACCGACATCAATCAACGCTTGCCTGTAGAAATACTAGGGGATTATTTAGGTCGTCGCCGTGTGAATCTGGAGGCTAATGAAGCGGCACTGGAGCTGGTGGCAGAGGGCGTTATTGATTTTATGGTTATTCCACAGGATGATTCGGCCCCCTATGGCTATACCGCCAAGGATCAGCAGCAGCTAAGAAGTCGTATTTCCGAACTCGCTCTAGATTTAAACGTGTATATGTATCCAGGAGCAGACGAGGTCGGATGTACGTTGCTGGCGCGTTGGGTTAACCAGGCGAATCAAGCTGTACCGCTGATATATCCCCGCTTGTCCGCCTTGCAAGGGGCATTCGTTGTTCCGCTTTTTGAGGATCGCTACTTTTATGAAACTTTAAAATATCAGATTATGGCAGCAGGCGGGCTGATTGCTTCCTCAGCAGCGGAGGCTGATTTGATTTTGTTGGCTAATACCCCTGGCGACACGATGGCAGAAGCTTCATCCCAGCAGTGTGCAATGGCCGGATATGATGTACATCGGAATGTAGTAGAGCTGGTCGAATACGGCGCTCACATGCTGCATTATGAGGGCAAAAACATTGCCGTCGCTGATGTAGGCTATGCCAATGGTGCAGATCTCAAGCTGCTTAGACTATTGAAGCAAAAAGGACTGCTTTTTAAGCTGGCAGGCTATGCAGGCTGGAATACCAGCTCTAATACGCTCGGTACGGTCATTGCCCAGTCTATGCTGTATACCCGCTATGGGCCTACGATAGAGCATCTGGACTTTCTGGCACTGCGTTACGCCGAAGACGCCTGTTATTGCGCTGTGGTGCGTACCGCTATGAATAATGGAATTGTGGAACAGATGGGCTTTAACAAGTTTATGCTCGATGGACAGAGGGGCTCGGTTGCTGCGGTTATTCGCGAGCGGCTGGAGCGGGCGCTTGAGGAGTATGTGAACGGGCCGGAGGGCTGCGTGAAAATAACAGATTGCTATATGCCGTGGAACCGCACCTTTGAAGTCGGATTGACCGTACGGCATGATGCCGAGGAGAGAGGGTGATCCCCATAGGAATAGAAGGTGTTCTATCACAAGTGCAGCACGGCCTGATCGTATCCTGTCAGGCGCTTCCAGATGAACCATTGCATGGAGCGGATTCCATGGTTAAAATGGCGCGTGCCGCACAGCAGGGCGGAGCCGTAGCGATTCGCGCCAACGGGGCAACAGATGTGCGTGCGATTAAACAGGCGCTTTCTCTGCCAGTCATCGGTTTGATTAAGCGCGAATATGAAGATTCTGATATTTACATTACGCCGACTCTTCGCGAGATGGAGGAACTGGTTGAGGCGGGCGCGGATATCATCGCGCTGGATGCCACACTGCGTCCGCGTCCGGGAGGATGCAAGCTCAAGCGGCTCATAGATTACGCCCATGAGCATGGAGTAACTTCCATGGCGGATATATCGACATTGGAGGAGGCGCTTCATGCGGCTTCCCTTGGTGTAGGCTGCGTATCCACAACATTGTCCGGTTATACGCCATACTCTGCTCAGATGGATGGCCCTGATCTGGAACTGGTTCGAAGAGCGTCGGAACTGGTTCCCGTTCCTTTAATTGCAGAGGGCAGAATCCATGATCCGGCACAAGTAGAGGAAGCATTTCGGCTGGGTGCACATGCAGTGGTTGTAGGCTCGGCGATTACCAGACCTCAATTGATTACGCAGCGGTTTGCCGATGCCGCAAGGAAGGCAGTGAAGAGCATCTATGGAGATGAACGACAGAATTAACACGTATTTTCCTTCATTAACAAAATCGGAGCAAAAAGTCGCCTTGTGCGTACTCGAGCGCCCCGCAGATATCATCTATTTCTCCGTAACGGAGCTGGCTGATTTTGCAGGCACAGGTGAAACGACCGTCATGCGTTTTTGCCGGAAGATTGGTTTCAAAGGCTATCAGGATTTCCGGCTGTCCCTGGCGCAAAACCAAACTTATCGCAAAACCGATATAGGCGGGGAAAGCTTTGACCCGGATAACGAACATGATATCACCCGCACAGTGTATCACAACATGCTCGATATTTTGCACTCCAGCATGGGGCTTCTGGACCATTCAGAGCTGGGACGCGCGATAGCGTGTCTCAATCAGGCGGGCTATGTACAATTTTTTGGTGTAGGCGCTTCGGGGATTTCTGCGCAGGATGCCAAAAACCGCTTCTTACGAATCGGGCGGCGCGCCGAGGCTGTGGCAGATAGTCATATTCAGTCGATGATGGCGGTATCCATGAAGTCCGGGGATGTGGCTATCGGAATAAGTGTATCGGGAAGTACGCTGGATACGAACGACATGCTGTACAAGGCCAAGCAAAACGGTGCGACCGTTATTGCCATTACGAATTATGCAAAATCGCCAATCACCTCTATTGCAGATATCGTGTTATTGACTGCGGGCAAGGAAGCCCCGATGGAGGGCGGCTCAATTGGCGCTAAAATCTCACAGCTATTCGTGATTGACCTCCTCTGTGAAGGACTTGCACGCAAGCACACCAATCACACCAAGCAGATGAAGGAAAAAACAGCGAGGGCGGTTATTGAGCGCAGCTATTGAGATTTTAATGTGGAGTATTATATTTTGGTTCAACACCAACGTGTGAATGAAATACAAGGCAGCTACCTTAAGAAGGCTTATATAAATGCTTATATTGTGGGGCAATGGGGAGGACGCTGTGGTGGCAGATGCTGTGAACAGAGTCATTGGAATTGACATTGGAGGTACATCGGTAAAAGCCGCCCTAGTGGCGCGGGATGGAGCTGTACTTGATGAGATCCGACTGGATACAGACGCTTCCCGTGGACGTGAATGGGTACTATCGCGGGTGTCCGAGTCGGTATGTCGACTGACGCGTTCTTTTGGAGACACCAGCGTGAATATTGGTATAGATGCTCTGGGAATTGCCACCGCAGGCAGAGTCAATGTGGAGAGCGGTGAAGTTGTGTATGCCACCGACAACCTGCCTGGCTGGCAAGGTACATCCTTGGTAACGTGGGCTAGAGAAAAGCTGGCTGTACGCGCCATTGCTGATAATGATGCGAACGCCGCTTTGCTTGGAGAGGCGTGGCAGGGAGCAGGAAAGGGCAAGCAGCGCCTGGCTATGCTCACCTTGGGAACAGGTGTCGGCGGTGCATTTATGGAGCATGGCTTCCTGTGCAGAGGGGCTCATTGGAGCGGCGGTGATTGGGGACACAGTATTTTATTCCCGGGCGGTCTCCCCTGCAATTGCGGAAAAAAAGGCTGCGCTGAGCAGTATGTATCGGGCACAGCCCTGTTACGGCGGGGCGCGGAATATACGGGCAAGCTCTACCGCTCGGGGAACGAGATCATGCAGGAGGCCGCTCACGGTAACCTGGAGGCCATCCGGGTGCTGGACGAATACACCGCAGATTTAGCTGTGCTTTTGGCTAATATTTCGGTGACGCTTGATCCTGAGGCGATTATTGTAGGCGGGGGAGTGGCAGACGCAGGAGAGGTCTGGTGGCCCTTGCTGGAAAAGCAT
>NZ_CP020028.1:5195000-5202500 GCF_002240415.1 Paenibacillus kribbensis | reverse complement strand
CAAGCTCAGTCAAACTCCGAATGCCATAGACTTACTTCCGGGAGTCAGACAGTGAGTGCTAAGATCCATTGTCAAAAGGGAAACAGCCCAGACCATCAGCTAAGGTCCCCAAGTGTGTGTTAAGTGGGAAAGGATGTGGAGTTGCACAGACAACCAGGATGTTGGCTTAGAAGCAGCCACCATTGAAAGAGTGCGTAATAGCTCACTGGTCGAGTGACTCTGCGCCGAAAATGTAACGGGGCTAAACACACCACCGAAGCTATGGCTTGATGCTTTGCATCAGGGGTAGGGGAGCGTTGAATGCGGGTTGAAGGTGTACCGGAAGGAGCGCTGGACTGCATTCAAGTGAGAATGCCGGTATGAGTAACGAAAAGATCTGTGAGAATCAGATCCGCCGAAAGCCTAAGGGTTCCTGAGGAAGGTTCGTCCGCTCAGGGGAAGTCGGGACCTAAGGCGAGGCCGATAGGCGTAGTCGAAGGACAACAGGTCGAAATTCCTGTACCACCGTAATCCGTTATGAGCGATGGGGTGACGCAGTAGGGTAGTGACGCGGACTGATGGATGTCCGTCCAAGCAGTGAGGCTGGTGTGTAGGCAAATCCGCACATCGATAAGGCTGGGCTGTGATGGGGAGCGAAAATTGCAGTAGCGAAGGTCATGATCTCAGACTGCCAAGAAAAGCCTCTAGCCAGGAGAAGGTGCCCGTACCGTAAACCGACACAGGTAGGCGAGAAGAGAATTCTAAGGCGCGCGGAAGAACTCTCGTTAAGGAACTCGGCAAAATGACCCCGTAACTTCGGGAGAAGGGGTGCCTCGGTAGGGTGAATAGCCCGAGGGGGCCGCAGTGAAAAGGCCCAAGCGACTGTTTAGCAAAAACACAGGTCTGTGCGAAGCCGCAAGGCGAAGTATACGGGCTGACGCCTGCCCGGTGCTGGAAGGTTAAGGGGAGTGGTAAGCCTTCGGGCGAAGCTATGAACCGAAGCCCCAGTAAACGGCGGCCGTAACTATAACGGTCCTAAGGTAGCGAAATTCCTTGTCAGGTAAATTCTGACCCGCACGAATGGCGTAACGACTTGGGCGCTGTCTCAACGAGAGATCCGGTGAAATTTTAATACCTGTGAAGATGCAGGTTACCCGCGACAAGACGGAAAGACCCCATGGAGCTTTACTGCAGCTTGATATTGAATTTGGGTACGATCTGTACAGGATAGGTGGGAGCCGTTGAGCCTTGAGCGCCAGCTTGAGGGGAGGCATCCTTGGGATACCACCCTGATCGTATCTAGGTTCTAACTTGGTACCGTAAGCCGGTACGAGGACAGTGTCAGGTGGGCAGTTTGACTGGGGCGGTCGCCTCCTAAAGAGTAACGGAGGCGCCCCAAGGTTCCCTCAGAATGGTTGGAAATCATTCGAAGAGTGCAAAGGCAGAAGGGAGCTTGACTGCGAGACCTACAAGTCGAGCAGGGACGAAAGTCGGGCTTAGTGATCCGGTGGTACCGCATGGAAGGGCCATCGCTCAACGGATAAAAGCTACCCTGGGGATAACAGGCTTATCTCCCCCAAGAGTCCACATCGACGGGGAGGTTTGGCACCTCGATGTCGGCTCATCGCATCCTGGGGCTGAAGTAGGTCCCAAGGGTTGGGCTGTTCGCCCATTAAAGCGGTACGCGAGCTGGGTTCAGAACGTCGTGAGACAGTTCGGTCCCTATCTGTCGTGGGCGTAGGAAATTTGAGAGGAGCTGTCCTTAGTACGAGAGGACCGGGATGGACGTACCGCTGGTGTACCAGTTGTTTCGCCAGAAGCACAGCTGGGTAGCTATGTACGGAAGGGATAAGCGCTGAAAGCATCTAAGCGTGAAGCCCCCCTCAAGATGAGATTTCCCAATACGTAAGACCCCTTGAAGACGACGAGGTAGATAGGTTGGGGGTGGAAGTGCAGTAATGCATGGAGCTGACCAATACTAATCGGTCGAGGGCTTATCCTAAAGATAGGACGCAATGGAGTTTCGGATCCAGTTTTCAGGGTGTAACACCTTGAAGGTATGTACAAGTGCATACGAAAAGCGCATTGAAATTCATTCACACGATATGTGATGAATCAAGTTTCAATACGGAAGAATTTGCGAGGCAAATTCATGTTTGGTGGCGATAGCGGAGGGGTTCCACACGTACCCATCCCGAACACGACCGTTAAGCCCTCCAGCGCCGATGGTACTTGGACCGCAGGGTCCTGGGAGAGTAGGACGCCGCCAAGCGATATCCTTTAGAGGATAATAAAGCTGTAAATATTAGGGCCTTTAGCTCAGCTGGTTAGAGCGCACCCCTGATAAGGGTGAGGTCGGTGGTTCGAGTCCACTAAGGCCCACCATTTCTTAATTAATACAACATGATTGGGGCCATAGCTCAGCTGGGAGAGCGCCTGCCTTGCACGCAGGAGGTCAGCGGTTCGATCCCGCTTGGCTCCACCAATATTCCCTGATAGCTCAGTTGGTAGAGCACTCGACTGTTAATCGAGTTGTCACAGGTTCGAGTCCTGTTCGGGGAGCCATATTTTGAATATTTTTGACTTATATATATAAGGTGGCGGCGTAGCTCAGCTGGCTAGAGCGTACGGTTCATACCCGTGAGGTCGGGGGTTCGATCCCCTCTGCCGCTACTCGGAGAGATACCCAAGTGGCTATAAGGGGACCCTCTGCTAAGGGGTTAGACTGCGAAAGTGGTGCGAGGGTTCGAATCCCTCTCTCTCCGCCACACCTTTAAAAATTCAGAATTTATTTTGTAAGGCCCGTTGGTCAAGGGGTTAAGACACCTCCCTTTCACGGAGGTAACAGGGGTTCGAATCCCCTACGGGTCATAATATGGAGGCTTAGCTCAGCTGGGAGAGCATCTGCCTTACAAGCAGAGGGTCGGGGGTTCGATCCCCTCAGCCTCCACCATTAATAATTTTTAAAGAAATCCCTTTTACTATCGCGGGGTGGAGCAGTTCGGTAGCTCGTCGGGCTCATAACCCGAAGGTCGTAGGTTCAAATCCTGCCCCCGCAATTAATTTCCTGATGGAAATGCCTCTGGAACTGTGGTGTAGAGGCCTAACATGCCTGCCTGTCACGCAGGAGATCGCGGGTTCGAATCCCGTCAGTTCCGCCATTCTAATATGTATAATTTAGTAGTACAACATAATATGGCTCGGTAGCTCAGTCGGTAGAGCAGAGGACTGAAAATCCTCGTGTCGGCGGTTCGATTCCGTCCCGAGCCACCTTTCAAGTGGGAATGAGTAATGTGCCGGTGTAGCTCAATTGGTAGAGCAACTGACTTGTAATCAGTAGGTTGGGGGTTCAAGTCCTCTCGCCGGCACCATTTTGGAGGATTAGCGAAGTGGCCAAACGCATCAGACTGTAAATCTGCTCCCTTACGGGTTCGGTGGTTCGAATCCATCATCCTCCACCAGTCTTTTCTTAATCATATGGCGGTCGTGGCGAAGTGGTTAACGCACCGGACTGTGACTCCGGCATTCGTGGGTTCAAGCCCCATCGGCCGCCCTTTATTCTTATTAATGGGGATTAGCCAAGCGGTAAGGCAACGGACTTTGACTCCGTCATGCATAGGTTCAAATCCTATATCCCCAGCCATTAAGAGCCATTAGCTCAGTTGGTAGAGCACCTGACTTTTAATCAGGGTGTCGAAGGTTCGAGTCCTTCATGGCTCACCATTTATAATTATTTTGCGGTCGTGGCGGAATTGGCAGACGCGCACGGTTCAGGTCCGTGTGGGCTAACCCCCCGTGGAGGTTCGAGTCCTCTCGACCGCACCATATTTTGCGGACGTGGCTCAGCGGTAGAGCATCGCCTTGCCAAGGCGAGGGTCGCGGGTTCGATTCCCGTCGTCCGCTCCATTATCCATACGGCGCCATAGCCAAGTGGTAAGGCAAAGCTCTGCAAAAGCTTCATTCCCCAGTTCAAATCTGGGTGGCGCCTTAACGCTCATTATGGATTACAATATGCGCCCTTAGCTCAGCTGGATAGAGCGTTTGACTACGAATCAAAAGGCCGGGAGTTCGAATCTCTCAGGGCGCGCCATTTCTAAAAAAATGTATAATGTCGGGATGTAGCTCAGCTTGGTAGAGCACCTGGTTTGGGACCAGGGGGTCGCATGTTCAAATCGTGTCATCCCGATACTGATTTGCGGGTGTAGTTCAATGGTAGAACTCCAGCCTTCCAAGCTGGTAGCGTGGGTTCGATTCCCATCACCCGCTTTTTGCTATAGCGGATTCTTGTTGCCTCAGTGGTGACACCTTATAAATAAAGAGAGCCTGTCTGGAGACAGTGCTCTCTCTTTTTTTATTATATTTTCTAAATAACGATATGATGAATATTGAGGATTTGCGCTATCTGGTGCATACCCCACAAATAAGTTTGCGGATATACACCGATTACGATCCAACGGCCGATTTTACACGGGAATGGTGAGCTGGATGGAGGTTCCTTGCTCTGGTGCGGAGGTCATGCTCATATATCCTCCTACTCCTCTAGCCCGTTCTTCCATGCTAAACAGTCCAACGCCCTCTCCTTGGGATTCTTCAGAGAATCCGATCCCCTCATCCCAAATGCTCACTTGTATGATTTCTCCCTGATCTTCTACGTCGACATGTGCTTCTGCTACGTCTGCATACTTGGCTACATTCGTTAATGCTTCCTGTACAATCCGATAAATAGCTATTTCCTTACGGATATCAAGGCGTTTACGTAGGTTACACTGAAAATGGACCTCAATACCGTAATGCGAGCAAAAGTTTTCAATATAGGTTCGTATGGCTGGTACGACACCTAAATCATCCAGAACTGAGGGACGTAGTTCCCATGCTAGTCCGCGGACGTCTTTAATGATGTCGGTCACTTGTGAACGCAGATTTTCCAGAACAGGACTAGGCTGTTCAGCAAGTTGGCTATCTAGTTGAATAATTAGAGAAAACAAGCTTTGTCCGATCCCATCATGCAATTCTCTTGAAAAACGCTTGCGTTCTTCCTCCTGAATTTGCATTACTTGCGTCATCATCGTCTGAAGCTCAGCCTCGACCTTTTTCAGCTTGGTGACCTCATTACGGATTGCTAAGTGCTGATAGGGTTTGCCTTCCTCGTCCATGAACGGAACGATTGTGGTATTCACCCAGTAATAGCTGTTATCCTTAGCCCGATTGCGTATTTCTCCTTGCCATACCTGGCCTGAGCGTATGGTGGTCCACAGGTTTTTCATGAACGCGGAAGTATGGTAGCCTGAATTAATGAGCCGATGATCCCGACCGATCAGTTCTTCACGACTGTACTGCGAAATCTCACAGAACTTGTCGTTCACGTACTGAATAATGCCACGATGATCGGTCAAAGCAACGATGGAGGAAGTATCTAATGCAAGTTTCAGGTTGGATAGCTGGTGAAGTGAGTTACGCAGTTCATGGAGAAAAGGGGACTCCGGGATATAAGCTTCCAAATCATTTAGTAACTTATCAGCCGACTCACCAAAAGCGTGCTGCGGCAAAGGATTAGAAGATTCATTCATAGTGCAGCAGCCCCTTTTTAAGTGCAAATTTGACCAACTCAGGCCGTGTTTTCAGGTTAAGCTTTTCCATAAGGTTACTTTTGTGGGACTCTACGGTTTTGACGCTAATTACCAGATGCTCGGCAATTTCCTTATTGGCATATCCTTTCGCTATCCATGACAGAATTTCCTTTTCACGCTCGGAAAGGGACTCATAGGGTCCGGCAATGCCTTCCTGTTTGATCTTGTCCAGATATTCACTCATCAGTCGTTTGGTCGCATTTGGGTACAAATAGGCGCTGCCTTCGGCCACAGACTGAATGGCTGCGAGTAATTCCTCGTGAGGTGCACTTTTTAAAATGTATCCGGATGCCCCGGCCTGAATGGCCCGGAATAGGTATTCCTCATCGTCATGCATCGTTAGGATAAGAACTTCAGTATCAGGCAACTTTTTTTTTAATTCAGTGGTTGCTGTTAGACCGTCTTTGCCAGGTGGCATGCTAAAATCCATGAGCACTACATTGGGTTGCAGCTCCACCGCCTTGCGGATCGCCTCATCACCGTCTGCAGCATCTCCTACCACCTTAATGCCGTTTTTGCCGTCCAATAGGGCCATGAGGCCGGAACGTACGACAACATGATCATCCACTACAAGTATACGAATCAATTTGTCATCCCCTCGAACGGTAAAAAAACCGTGCGTTTTGTCATAATCATAGCAAATTTTAGGGATTTCAATCAATATAGTCAGCTGGGTATGTCCATATTTAGCAAATATCTGTTGTTATCTATAAAAGTATGAAGAAGCTTATGAAGTAGGGGGGTGAGTACATAGCTCACCAAGCCGCTGAGCGACTCGAGTTGCCTCGGCTACTTCGGAATCGGTGAACGTCCTTACATCGCGGTTACCAAGAAGTAGCACACCATTCGGTAAATTACCTGTGCTGGAAAAGGGAATAGCTATAGCAGAATGAAGCTGCTCAGCCAGCATCAGCGCACATTCCTGACGCAGACGTATGCTGCCAGGCAGCAAAGCATTCACAGTCACGGTACGTCCCAGACGAACTGCCAGCCCGGCAATGCCGTGTCCCACTTTAAAAGAAATAAGGCGATAACGATTGCTTCGGCTGCCAGAGACGTAATACCAATGTAACTTACCGCCTCCTGATTTGGACATGAATGCAAGGGCAGTGAGATCTCCATAGATGCGATCCCTTAACTGGTTCAGTTCTTTTCGCATTTCATCCGTTATTTGTAGCATGGAAGACACATCCTTTTTCTTAACAAAACTGTAGCTCTAATTATTGTAGCTTCGATGGTTACAAAAGTAAGTCAGGGAACCCCCTGATCTATAGGCGTAGGAAACACTGACTTTTCATAAGACGGGGAAATGAGTAGGAGGAAAGCCGATAAATAAGGCACTAGCCTGCCTGAGAAGTGATATTTATCACAGCGAATCAGGGAGTAGGAAGGTATAAAATCAGGTGTTCTCCCGATAACAACCCATGTGTCAAACCATTATGATATAGATATCAGGTAAACATGAGGAGGACGCTAAAATGCAAGCCACTTGTATGGAACGGTTTGGGGACGAGGCGGAACGCACGGGGATTCAGCTTTTTTTGACGGAGGAGCATTTTGAGCTGCTGAAAGAAATTATGTCTTGGAAAAAGGTAAAGGCAGGCGTTATGCTTTTCCGAGAGGGCGATGATGCGGAGCAGCTTTATTATATACATTCAGGCCATGTAAAACTTCGTAAGTCGACAGAAGATGGTAAAGAATTGATTTTGACCATTCAGCATCAGGGTGATCTGATCGGGGAATTCAGCGGGATAGATGGGGAAGAGTATAGCTGCACTGCGGAAACAGCCGATGCGTGTGAACTGGGTGTCGTGCTTGTTAAGGATTTGGAGTTGCTCCTGTCCAAAAACGGAGAGATGGCACTTCAGTTCATCCAATGGATGGCGATGAAGCA